>DDEO01000159.1 GCA_002336725.1 Bacteroidetes bacterium UBA1952
GCGACACCAAAAAAGTGGACATCAGCACGGCGGAAGCCAAGAAGGGAGAAATAGCCCTGCTGGTGCAGCAAAATGAGGTGTTGATTCAAAACGCCTATCAAAGTCTTTCGGCGTTGCTGCAATCCGGCGTGGTTCCGGAAATCGCCGATGAAGTGCGCTATCAGCCGCTGCAATTAATGACTTTGCCCGATAGCAACACGCTGGCCCGGCATCCGGCGGTGCAGGCGCTGTATCAGGAAGCACTTGTGGCGCAGCAGCGCAAAAGGGTGGAGCAGGCGCAGGGATTGCCCGATTTTACGCTGGGCTACACCAATCAGTCGCTCATTGGTTTTCATGAAATGGACGGCAAGGAGGCTTATTACGACGCGGGCAAACGCTTTAGTTATTTCAATGCCGGCATTGGTATTCCGCTCACCTTTGGCGCGACGCGGGCGCGGGTGCAGGCGCTTGGCTTTCAGCAGCAGGCGGCTGAGGCGAATGCACAGCGGCAACAGCGCGAACTTTTTGCGGAATTGCAGAATGCGCTGCGGCAATACAAGCAGGACTTGCAGCAATTCCGGTATTATGAAACGCAGGCGCTGCCCAATTCCCGCGAGCTGATTGCGGCGGCGCAACTGGGCTACCGCACCGGCGACATCAGCTATGTGGAGTATTTGTTTGCCCTGCAAACCGCCACCGATATGCAACTTAATTATCTTAAAAGTATTCAGCAAATCAACGAATCGGTTATCCGGATTTATTCATTGACGAATCAGTAGCGCCCGAATAGATGAACAACTTATTTGATGCCCAAATGCGACACATCGCAGCGGCCCTGCTGCTGACGGCAAGCCTTGCGGGGCTGGCCGGCTGCCACTCGCATTCCCACGAAACGCCGCAGACGGCCACCGCCGAAACCCACGCACACGAGGAAGCCGAACCCACCATTGCTGCCCTCACCGAAGCGCAGATACAGACCGTGGGCATCGAACTGGGGCAGGTAGCGCAAAAAGAACTCACGGCTACCATCAAAGCCAACGGACAACTAAGCGTACCCAACAACTCGAAGGCCAACGCTACCTCGCTCTATGGCGGCGTGGTGAAGCGCCTGCTCGTGCAAATGGGCGACCATGTGCGCAAAGGACAGCCGGTAGCCGAAATTTCCAACCCGCAGTTTCTGCAACTTCAGGAAGAATACCTGACGCTCGACAGCCGCATTGCCCTGGCGCAGCAGGAAACCAACCGGCAACAGGAGCTCAATCAGGGGAATGCCGGCGCACTCAAAAACCTGCAAAGCGCCACGGCAGAACTGGCTTCGCTGCGCACCCGCCGCGCCTCGCTGCAACAGCAAATCAGCCTCATGGGCATCGACCCTTCTTCGCTGCGCGCGGGCAGTCTGCACGCTTCGCTCTGGGTAAACAGCCCGATTCGTGGCGTGATTAGCAATGTATTTGCCAAAATCGGTAGCTATGTGGACGTTTCTGCGCCGGTAGCCGAGATTGTGGACAACAGCGCACTGCACCTCGACTTGCAGGTTTTTGAAAAAGACCTGCCGCAACTGCGGGTGGGGCAGATTATTCATTTCACGCTCACCAACAACCCCGTGCGCGAATACGATGCCGAAGTGTTCAGCATCGGCGCGGCCTTTGAAAACGAGAGCAAAACCATTCCGGTTCATGCGCGGGTGAAGGGCGATAAAACCGGACTGATAGACGGCATGAACATCACCGGCATTGTGAGCCTGAGTAAAGCCGTAACGCCCGCCGTTCCCAACGAGGCCATTGTGGAAGCCGACGGCAAATTTTACGTTTTCATCCGCACCGACAAAGCGCCGCCCGAGCCTGCGCATGAAGAAGCAGGCCACGACCACGACCACGACGAAGCGCCCCGCGCCGGAAATTCCGGAAAGCCAACCCTCAATTTTGAGAAAATAGAAGTGGTAAAGGGCGTTTCAGAGATGGGTTATACAGCGGTTACGTTTGTGCAGGATTTGCCGCCGAATGCGCAGCTTGTAACCAAAGGCGCGTTTTTCATCAATGCCAAACTGAGCAATACCGGCGGACACGAGCATTGAGGAATGGGGCAAATTTTCCGGAAATTTCCGGAAAAACAGGCGGCAGACAGACCTATTGCGTCTCTGCCGGTTGTGGATGCTTCTCCTCGCCTTTGGCCGAGCCTGGCCGCGCCCAGTTGAGGAGCGTTTCCTTTTCGGCCTGCGTCAGGTTGGCATCGCGGTGGAGCAGGGTATAGGAGCGCAGGGGCATTGCGCCATGCTCTACCTGCTCGATGATTTCTTCCAGCTTATGGGCGCGTGTTTCGGGCGGCAGGTTGGTAAACTCCGAGAAGTTCAGTTCTTCTTTGCCATCGGCCACATGGCCGGCCAGCCACCAGCCAAAGGGCTGCACCCGCGCATACCAGGGATAGCGCGTGTTGTTGCTGTGGCAGTCGTAGCAGGCTTTTTCTAAAATCGCTTCTACGTTCGCCGGAACGGGATAGACCTGGCTGATGTGCGTAGTGCCGCGAACCACGCCGAGGTTGCGGGTAGGCCGGAAAAACTGGGCAAGAATCAGGGCGGTAACGAGCAGGTATAGAAAAACGCGCATAGGAGGAAAAATATCAGGAATGAAGGTATTTAAAAATACCGTTCCGGCCCTTTACGTGGGTGCATGACAGATTGCATTTCCGGCAAAATCTCGCAGAGACGCAGCGGCGCAGAGAAAAAGATGCTGATGCTCCGTCTGTACAATTGGTCATACACTCCTTTGTGTTGAATCCAACCCTGCCGCCGCATATCGGTCTGGAGCAAGTCGGTACGTTTACATCGGCCATTGCCAAAGGCGATGTTGCTGACCGGAACAGGATAAAACAGACCTACAAGGCAATAGTGGGCAGTTGTTTTCCGGAAAAAATAACTTTGGGTCTTTATCCTGTATTGCAAAACACCCGTCGGGGTTTCTGAAACCTGACGGGTGTTTGTATGCCGGAAAGCGCACACATTGTGTACTAATCTTCGCCGCCGAAATCCTTACGGCTGTCGCCGCTGCCCTGTACAATGTTATATACCACGGGCGGCTGCCGGTAGATGCTGCCGGTGTATTTATTTCCCAAGACAATAATGGTGAAATTATCCTGCACAAAACGGTAGAAGCAGGTGTTGTTGCCATGCCACCAGCCGTTGTGATAAATCACCTTGTAGCCGTCTTCGTAGCAGAGCATCCGCCAGCCGAGGCCATAGTTTTTAACACCCGCTTTCTCAAACGAACAGGGCGCATAGGCCAGTTGTTGCGTGTTGCTGTCGAGCAGGGTCTGCCGGTAAAAACTCTGATCCCAGCGATACATATCCTGCACCGTGCTATAAATACCTTTATCGCCATAAACGCCATCGGAGAAGGTTACCGGCTCGATGGCCCAGTTGGCTTTGTAGCTCACAGTGCCATTGGGCGGCAGGCCGTTGGCCGGGTCATAAACGTGGGTGTTTTTCAGCCCGACAGCGTCAAAGATGTATTGCTTCATAAAATCAGCATACTTCATCTCCGTAACCGCCTCAATGACCGAGGCCAGCGTGGCGTAGTTGCTGTTGGAATACTTAAAGCGGCTGTTGGCTTTAAACTCCAGCGGCGGGTGGTGCTTGATGAAAAGCTGCACCAGTTCCGGGTTGTAGAGCGGCGCATTGCCCTTGCGGACGTTGGGAACCCACTTTAGATAATCGGGCAGGCCGCTGCGGTGGTTGAGCAACATACGCGGCGTGAGTTCCGGATACGGGAAGCCGGGCAGATACTCTTTCACCGGCGCATCGATATTGAGATAGCCGCGCTGATAAAGGAAGAGTATGGCCGCGCCGGTAAAAGTCTTGGAGGTAGAAGCCAGCTGCGAGGGCGAAGTGGGCGACCAGTATCTGCCGGCGGCCTTGTCGGCGAAGCCAAAATAGCGTTCGTAGAGAATCTTACCCTGATAGCCCACCAGTACCGAGCCGTTGAAGCCGGCGCGGGTCTGCACGTTGTAAAACGAGTCGAGGCGGTTGCGGGTGGTGCGCCACTGTGCGTTGTTGGTATCGGCGTAGGCGAGATTGACCGGGCGGAAAGTGCGGGCGTTTTCGCCAAAACGGGGCGGTTTGGGTGGGTGGGCCGCTGCCTTTTCGCCGCCCGGCTTGCAGGCCAGAGCGAGGCAGGTGAGGGCGGTAAGGAGGAAGGTTGAGCGTTTCAAAAGCACAGTTTGCAGAAGGGGAGTTACCGGGAGGCGCAAAAATAGCATACCCTGCCGGTAAGGATTTTATAAGGTCTGCAAAAGGTGGGCTTTTCGCAGGTCGTCGCCCAGCTCCTGCCAGCATTGGGATAGAATATGATAGTAGCCAATAAATATCCGGTAGGCATCGCCTACATCGGGCAGATATTTGGCCCGTCGTTGCAGGCCGCCGAGCGATTTCTGTGCGCCGCCGAGCGTCCGGTAATGAAAAAGCCAGTTTTGCGCCGCCATAGCATCAAACACCAATTCAAATTTTTCCGGAAAAAAGGGCCGCTGGGTTTCTATCCGGGCATACACTTTTTGCGTAAAATCCAGCAGTGCTTTTTCGCTCTCAAAGCAAGCCGGATCGTTGGCCAGGAAGTGGTCGAAGAGCGTATCCACAATAGCTGGTGCATAGCGGCCATAGATTTCGCGGAAGGGCAGGGCAGCGCGCAGCGTGGCCGGGTGGGTATCGGTAAAAGCGTCAATCCTGCGGTGTAGCAAAACGCCCGCCTGCATCTCTGCCGGCAAGGCCGCCATTGCGCGACTGCCTTTTACATAATCGCCCATGAGGTTTCCGGCCAGTATCCCGGCGTTTTCTGTCTCCGAAAAAAAAGCGTGGCCGAGGTAGTTCATGGAGGCGAAATTAGGGGCTTCGCTGTTGGACGGCTTCGCTATTAAATTTCTTTAAGCGACGCAAGGTAGAAATAGAAGCCGAAGGCTCCAATACCCGCAGGGAGTCCAATTCTCCAATTTGCGAAGCAAGTCCAATAGCCAAAGGCTGTCCAATTTGCGAAGCAAAGTCCAATAGCCGGAAGGCATCCAATGCCTGCAAGGTGTCCAATTTCCCCGCCGTATCTTGCGCACAATGGCAGCACAACCGGTCTATACAGACGATCGCGCCCTATTGGCCGCATTTCGCGAGGAGCGCACCAAAGAAGCCGCATTTAACCAACTGGTCAAAACCTATCAGGAGCGCCTCTATTGGCATATCCGCCGCATGGTACTCGACCATGAGGATGCCAATGATATTCTTCAGAACGTGTTTATCAAAGTGTGGCGCGCGCTGGCCGATTTCCGCGAACAAAGCGGGCTTTATACCTGGCTCTACCGCATCGCCACCAACGAGACGCTCACTTTTATAGAACAGAAAAAACGCCGCGCATCCGTCTCGCTCTCCGACGAAGAAACCGACCTCTCCAACCGGCTCGCTGCCCAGCCCGGCTTCGACGACCGGCAACTGGAATGGAAACTGCAAAAGGCCATTCAGGGGCTGCCCGAAAAGCAAAAACTGGTCTTCAACCTGCGCTATTTCGACGAAATGCCCTATGAAAAAATGAGCGAAGTACTCGGCACATCGGTCGGCGCACTCAAGGCGAGTTATCACCATGCGGTAAAGAAAATAGAAGCGTATTTCAAGCCCGAAGATTAAACCTGCCCTTCTTTTCTGCGTCTTTAAACTGCTATGAAAGCCCGTTCCCCACACATCGTTGACGAGTTGAAAACGCTGCAAAGCACGCTGGCCGAAGTGCCGACTGCGATGCCGTTTGAAGTCCCCGGCGGGTATTTCGCAGACTTCGCCGATACCCTGCGCCTGCGCTTTTTGCTCGAAGAAAATGTAACCCTTCCGGATCCCCTTCCGGCTTTTGGGCGTTTGACAACACCTTTCGTTGTTCCGGAAGGCTATTTTGCCCGATTCCCTTTCCTGCTCGCTGAGGCGCTGGAAGTTTCTATCCTGGAAGCGCACCTGTCTCGTAAAAACATCTTTAAAGCACCGCAGGGCTATTTTGAAAACCTCCCGGAGCAGGTGATGGAAGCCCTTGCTCTGTCGGCTGCCTTGCCGGAAGGAGGCAACAAGGAAATGCCTTTTGCCGTTCCGGAGGGATATTTTCCGGAATTTTCCGGAAATCTGATGGCCCGCGTTGCGGAAGAAGACCGTATCAAGGCCCTCGCGCTGGTTGCTGAAAAGCCCAAAACAATTCCGCTGCGTCCGCGTATTTCTTTGCCGGTGCAGATGATGCGCTGGGCTGCTGCCGCCGTTCTGATTCTGGGTGTAACACTTGGTATTCAACAGGCCGGAACCCCGCAGAACACCGTTGCAACCACCCGCCGCGCCCTCGCTGCTATTCCGGAAAATACCTTGCAGGAATACGTTCATCAGCACGCCGACGATTTTGATATAGACATGATTGAGGCACGCCTGCCTCAGTCTATCTTTCAGGCGGCCTCACCGGTGCAGACGCTGGGGACGCATGAAATTCAGGCCTTCCTTTCCGACGAAGTGCTGCTCTAAAAAAACAAACTCTTTGCCGGCCCGCCGGTTCTACTCCGTCCGTTATGAAACCGTTTTTTACCACGCTCCTTATCATCTTTTTCTCCCTCGGTGCGCTGGCGCAGGGAACCGACAAAAGCCGTGTGCAGGCCATTAAAACCAGCTTTATTGCCGACCGGCTGAAGCTCACGCCCACGCAGGCCGAGCAATTCTGGCCGATGTACAACCGCTGTCAGGCCGAGCGCAAAACATTGAAGCAATCTTACGGCGGCCCCAGCGCCCGTGCCGGTCAGGACCCGGAAGACGCCATGCGTTTTCTGGACGATAATATGGAGTATAAACAGCGTGATTTGGGCATTCAAAAACGCTGCAATGAGGATTATCTGAAGGTATTATCTCCCCAACAGACGGCAGCCCTTGTGGAAGCCGAACGCGATTTCCGGAAAATGCTCCTCGACGAACTGCGCGAGCGCAAGCACTAAAAGTCCGCAGAATCCCCAAAATAATATAGTTCTTGCGAAAGTAGTTTCATGCAGCATTTTCGTTGCTGTGTAGTACGCCCCCAATCTCCATTATTCTGTGTTGTGGAGACTATGGGGGCAGTTTATAATTATATATAACAACCATAGCAACGACGGAAGTATCACCCAGAAGGGAATAAATAGACTTTCGCAAGGGTTCTAATATTTCCGCTCGGCGGAACGTGTCTTTGAGATGCGTTCCGCCTTTGTGTTTTCGGGGATAATTTTCCGGAAATCATCCCTTGGCGGCGGGTCTTTTAGGCTTGCTTTATAGGGTGGGGCAGCGGATAGGCGAGGGCAGGGTAAAAAAATCTTTCGGCATTAAAAACCAAAGCAGGGTTGTTTCTCGTAGCTAAGTTGTTAAAGGCACAATAATAGTTAGCAACTCTCTGTATTTTCTTAACCCCTCATCTCTTTTATGAAAGACCCAAACACCCTCCTACAGCCGCAGGCTGCTAACCCCGCAGACGACCAGCGGGCGCTGAGTCGTCGTCGTTTTCTGGGATTTGCCGGCGCTTTCGCCGGTGTCAGTATGCTCGCTGCCTGTGGCAAAGACGACAATAACCCCAGCCCCAACCCCGGCAACGGCGGTGTCAACCTGGGCAGTGGCGATACCGGCATCCTCAATTATGCCTATGCGCTCGAGCAACTGGAAGCCGCCTTTTATACGCAGGTTGTGGCCGCCGGTATGAACTGGGCCACCGCTGCGGAAAAAGCACTGATTGCCGATGTACGCGACCACGAGATTGCCCACCGCGAGTTTTTCCGCGCTGCCCTGGGCAGCAACCGCATTCAGGATCTGACACCCAATTTCAGCACCATCAACTTTACCAACCGACAGTCGGTGCTGGAATCTGCGCGGGCTTTCGAAGACCTGGGTGTACAGGCTTACAACGGTGCCGGCCAACTGCTGCAATCAGCGGATTATCTGCTGCTGGCGGGCAAGATTGTGAGCGTTGAGGCGCGCCACGCCGCCTATTTCCGGGATTTGCTGGTTCCGGTCCTTTCGCGGATACCACCATTCTGGACCCAACGGCCCGCATCGACCTCCACAAAATGCCCAATGAGGTGCTTGCCATCGCCGGCACCTTCATCAAGGAAAAAATCGACGCAAGCAAACTCCCCACCGTTTAAACCCCCACCCGCACGATGAATATTCAACGCATTTTTACTGATATGGCCGATGCCGATCCGGAATTTTATGACCGTGTTTCGCCCCGTCGAGCCTCCATTCGCACCCTGCTCCGGGGTGCTTCTCTGGCGGTTCTGCCCATCGCCCTCGGTGGTATGTTTAAAAAAGCCTACGGGCAAGGCTCGCCCAATACGCCGCTCATTCTGCAAACACTCAATTTTGCGCTGACTGCCGAATATCTGGAAAGCAGCTTTTACTCGACCGCGCTCAACACCCCGGCGCTGGTTACCAAATTCAACTCGCGTGGGTTGCTTGCAGATGTTACTTTGCTGCGCGACAACGAGGTGGCACACCGCGACCTGCTGATCAAAACCATCCGTGATTTGGGCGGCACGCCCGACCCGCAACCCACCTTCGACTTCACGGGTGGAAAAGGACAGGGCGGCGGACCGTTTGCAGATGTGCTGAGCAACGACGCCACTTTCTTTGCCGTGGCCCAGGCTTTTGAAGAAACCGGAGTACGCGCCTACAAAGGCCAGGCAGGAAACCTGATGAGCAGCAAGGCTGTGCTGACGGCTGCCCTCGATATCCACTCGGTAGAAGCGCGCCATGCTTCGCACATCCGCATGATTCGCCAGACTCAGTTTGGTGTGAACATCAAGCCGTGGATTACCGGTGTTACAAGCGGGATTCCCGGAACGGCTACCCAGCCTGTTTATGCCGGTGAAGACAACACCATGCAAAGCACCGTCAATATCGTTTCGCTGCCCAACGCGGCTACTCAGGCGAATATTACGCCCAACGCCGCTACCGAAGCATTCGATGAGCCGCTCGACAAAGCCGCCGTGCTGGCCATCCTGACGAATTTTATTGTACCATAATCAGCGTACCTCTCTTTTTGCCGGAAGCCGGGGCCAGCAGGTTCCGGCTTTTTTGTGTGCGGTGGGCAGGCGTTTGTACCAAAAATGGACAGTTTCTATCAAATGGGCGGCTAAATCTTGTATGTAAAATCTCCAAAAAACCCTTGCTGCGCAAGGGCTGGAGCCGGAATGGCTATCAAAAGTCAGGCGGCACAAAATGGTATAAAAGCCCCGTGGGGAAAACGCTGCTCGCTACCAAACTCACGTTCCTATGAGCCTTGGCAGAAGATGCAATGGGGTCCTATTCCTTTTTTGAAGCCGGCTCCCAAATAAAACCCGTTTCATGGGAGAAAATTTCCGGGAAAAAGGGAAGCGTTTCCGGAAAATCGGCGGCGGTTTTTTTAACACCCGTTAGAAAGCACCTTTGCCTAATTTCGCGCACCCTTTCGCCGGATGTTTCCCACAGTTTTCTCCATTCGCCTCACCCGTCAGGCGGTCCTTTCCCTGGGGCTGCTCCTGTGCCTGTTGGTGAGCGGCTGGCAGCAGGTGAAATATCCGCCGGTGCATCACAGCTGCGTTCGCGCCTCGTGGATTGCCGACGAGCCGGCTGCCGAAGAGCTGCTCTCGCTGGCCGATGACGAGGCGACGACGGAGAGAACTTCTTCTTCCTATAGATTCCGCCGCGCGCTGGCCAAAAGCAAGGCCGCCCCGCACCCGGAAGTGCCTGCTGCTCGCGCCGAGAGCGGTTTTGCGGCTACTCTGGCAGCCTATGCACAGCAATACGCGCGTTGCATCCTGCCGCCCGGCCCCATCCTGTTTTTATTCCGGTATCATCTGTTTTAGCGGGAAAACCTCTTTCTGCCTGTCCTCGGACGGGCTTCGGTCGTTTTCGCACTTGTAGTGGTTAGTCAACTCAATTCCGCCGCGTGAAGCCTCACCCCCGGCCTGCGGTTGGGGCACGGCGAAGGAGAGGGGAGCCTATAGGCCCGACGGTAATGCTCAGACTAAGCACAAATTTCCAAACAGATTTTCCCGCGCCGCTTTTTCGCGTGCGCTATCCGGTTTAAAACCATGTTTTCTTTTTTTCTGAAAAGGCTTCCGGTATTCGGAATCCTGCTGCTTGCTGCTTGTTCCTCCAACCCCAAAAACGGCGTTCCCAAAGAAGTGGTCCGCACACCGGTGTATCGCCTCGTCAAGCAGGATATTGACCTCGATAAGCTCTACGTCTCCGATATTCAGGCGGCGCAAAACATTGAAATCCGCAGCCGCATTTCCGGATTTCTGGAGCGCATCCACATAGACGAAGGGAGCTACGTGCAAAAAGGCCAACTGCTGTTTTCGCTCAGCGACGGCGAATTGCGCGCCGATATTGCCCGCACCCGCGCCGCTATGGCAAGTATGCAGGCAGAGGTGCGCACCGCCGAGGTGGAGCTGGAAAAAGTGCGGCTGCTGGTGGATAAAAAAATCATTTCTAACACCGAATTGCAGGTGGCGCAGGCTAAGCTCAACGCGGCTCGTGCCCGCGTGGACGAAGCACAGGCTGCTGTTCAGCACGCCCAAAGCCGGTTGGCCTACACGCAGATTCGGGCACCTTACAGCGGCATCATTGACCGCATTCCGCTCAAAATCGGCAGCGTGCTGGAAGAAGGTACGCTGCTGACGACGCTCTCGGATGTGAGCAGTGTGCTGGTGTATTTCAACCTCTCTGAAAACGAATATCTGGAGTATCAGCGGCTGCGCGACGAGGGCAAAATTGCCGCCGACCGCGAAGCAACGCTTGTGCTGGCCAACGGGCAGGAATATCCGCATTCCGGAAAAGTGGAGACCATCGTGAGCGAGATTGAAGAGACGACCGGCTCCATTGCCATCCGCGCCCGCTTTCCCAATCCGGAACATGTGCTGAAGCACGGCGCTACGGGCAAAATCCGCCTGACCCGCGAGGAACGCGCCGCGCTGATGGTTCCCCAAAAAGCGGTGTTTGAAATTCAGGATAAGAACTATGTGTATTTGGTGGATTCTACAAACCATGTGCGCCAACACGCCTTTGTACCTCGCGCACGCCTCGGCGAGTTTTATGTGGTAGAAAGTGGCCTGCGCGAAGGCGACCGCATCGTGTATGAAGGCATCCAAAATCTCAAAGACGGTATGCAGATTACGCCGAAGGCAGCAAGCCTGAGCGAGGTGGTGCGTAAGCCTCACCCCTTCCGCTCCGAAGAGCCTCACCCCCGGCCCCTCTCCCCCGACCTGCGGTTGGGGCACAGCGAAGGAGAGGGGTGACAGCATAGCGATAAAAAAACCGCTTCTAAAAAAAGCGGTTTTACCTTTTGTTGCTCTTTCCCAAGTGTCGTCTGTACGTATTTCATAGGAGTAGTTGCGGATGTCTGTATCGACTACTGGCCCTCATCCCATGATTCCAGCCGGCGCAATCACCGTCGTAGTAACGGATGCCTACGTTTTCCCGCTCCCCTCTCCTTCGCTGTGCCCCAACCGCAGGTCGGGGGAGAGGGGCCGGGGGTGAGGCTTCTTCTTCAGAAAAATCTCGGCAATCATACAACGCGCACTGCCGCCGCCAATGGCCTCGATGGTAGGAATCGGCAGTGGGTAAAGTGTTGTGTATTGCTCCAGTTGCCGGCGCTGCTCAGGCGTGAGGCTGTCCATTGCCCGCCGCGAAAGCGCGAGGATTTTCCGGAAAGCTGTTGTGTGCAGGGCCAGCATATTGCCCGCAAAATGCCGCATCTGCGCTCGTGAAATGGCAACAATTTCGTGGCCGGTTTCGATGAGCAGATTTTCTATACGGGCACGCTCCGCCGCGTCGGAAATACACTCCAGACAAATCACCGCGAAGCGCTTGCCGAGGCACATCATCACGTTGGTGTGATAGATTTCCCTGCCGGCTTCGTCGTGGGCGTAAAAAGAAACCGCGCGGTAGCCGATGGCTTCGCAGACTTCTTCGAGCAGGGCGCGGTCGGTGCGCGGCGACAGGCAAGCGTAGGCGATACGGTGAATATGGTCGAAGATGATGCTGCCCGTGCCTTCGAGGAAGCGGCCTTCGGCCTCATAGCCGGAAAAGTCGAGCACGCGTTTGATTTCAAAATCTTTGGCCAGTGCGTCGAGGATGTCCTGCCGGCGCTCGGTGCGGCGGTTGGGCGCGTGCATCGGGTAGAGCACCACCGTGCCGTCGGCGTGGAGGCTCACCCAGTTGTTGGGAAAAACGGCGTCGGGCTTGTGGGGCAGCGGCGTGTCGTCGAAAACATAAGCATCTACGCCGGCTGCTTTGAGGGTAGCGGCAAAGGCATCAAATTCTTCAAAAGCACTTTGCTGCACCGCATCGGCGGCGGCTATCAGCGGGTTTTGAAAAGCGTTGGAAGCGGCTGTTTCGGCATTGAAGCCAAAGCGAGCGGGACGAACGAGAAAAACCGAATCGGTGGTTTGGGATGGGGGCATGGGGCAATGTGTGGACGGCGGTTTGGGTAGAGACAAGGCATGCCTTGTCTCTACGTGGCATGCCTTGTCTCTACGTTTGACGCGCAGCATAAAACCTATTCCTGCTCCCGCTTCTTCACCATCGTCAAAATCGTGGCGATGGCAACGGTTTCGCCGGTTTCGTCATAGACATCTACCAGCCAGCGCACAATGCCTTTGGCCACGTCGGTTTCTTCGCGCTTTTCGGTGTCGGTTTTTTCCTTCACGGTCAGCTTTACGCCGATGGTCATGCCCGGATATACCGGTTTGGTGAAGCGGCATTCATCAATACCGTAGTTGAGCAGCACCGGCCCTTTTTTGGCTTCTACAAACATACCCGCCGCTTTGGAGAGAATGTAATAGCCATGCGCCACGCGGCCCTCAAAGATGGTTCCTTCTAAAGAAGTTGCGTCCACGTGGGCGTAAAAATGGTCGCCGGAGACGTTGGCAAAATTGGTGATGTCGGCTTCGGTAACGGTGTGCTTCGCGGTGATGAGCGTGTCGCCGATTTGCAGGTCTTCAAAGTGCTTGCGGAACGGATGAATTTCAGTCTCCGTTTGTTTACCGCCCTGCTGATACACGTTGGTGATGGCCGTGAGCGTCGTGGGCGAGCCTTGCACCGCCGTGCGTTGCAGGTAGTGGAGCACGCCGCGCATACCGCCCATTTCTTCGCCGCCGCCCGCGCGTCCCGGCCCGCCGTGGACGAGCATCGGCAACGGCGAGCCGTGGCCGGTGCTTTCCTTGGCGCAGTCGCGGTTGAGCACCAGAATACGACCGTGCATCACCGCCGCTTCGAGCACAAAATCGCGGGCAACAGCGTCGTCGGCGGTTACGATGGAACAGACCAGCGAGCCACGACCCATCTTGGCCAGCTCAATGGCTTCTTCCAGATTATTATACGGCAGAATGGTGCTCACTGGTCCAAAAGCCTCAATGTCGTGAACGCCGGTGTTTTGGAACGGGTCGGTGTTGAGGAACACGAGCGGGGCCATAAACGCGCCTTTCTCTTTATCGGCGCCAATCACTTCAAAATCCGTCAGGCTGCCGATGACGATTTCCTGCGTTTTGGAAAGCTCGGCTACGCGGGCGCGCACTTCTTCGCGCTGGCTCTGACCGGCGAGCGGCCCCATGCGCACCCCTTCCACGCGCGGGTCGCCCACGGTGGTGCCTTTCAGGCGTTTGCCGAGGGCAATCTGCACGTCTTCTACCTTGTCGGCGGGCACCATAATGCGGCGGATGGCGGTGCATTTCTGTCCCGCTTTGGTGGTCATCTCGCGCACGACTTCTTTGATGAAAATATCCCATTCCGGCATATCGGGCGTTACGTCGGGGCCGAGGACGCAACAGTTAAGCGAGTCGGCTTCGAGGTTGAACGGCACGGCTTCGGAGAGGATGCGCGGCGAGCTTTTGAGCATCAGCCCCGTGGCGGCAGAGCCGGTGAAGGTTACGATGTCGCCGTTGCGCACGTGGTCGGTGATGCCGCGCGCCGAGCCGCAGATGAGTTGCAGCGAGCCTTCCGGGAAAATCCCGCTCTCAATGATGGCTTTAAAAACGGCTTCGGTGAGGAAGCTGGTGAGCGTCGCCGGCTTGACGATAGCGGGAACGCCGGCGAGCAGGTTTACGGCGATTTTCTCCAACATGCCCCACACCGGAAAGTTGAAGGCGTTGATGTGGATGGCCACGCCCTGACGCGGCACCATGATGTGCTGGCCGATGAAGGTGCCTTGTTTGGAAATCTTGGCCTGTTGGCCGTCCACATAAAAGCGTTCGTCGGCAAACTGGCGGCGCAGCGAGGCATAGGAAAACAGATTGCCGATGCCGCCCTCGATGTCCACCCACGAGTCGGCGCGGGTGGCGCCGGTGAGGGCCGAGATTTCGTAGAAATAATCTTTGCGCTCGGTGAGGTAGAAAGCCAGTGCTTTGAGCATCCGGCCGCGTTCGGTGAAGGTGAGTTTGCGCAGGGCCGGGCCGCCCACTTTGCGGGCATAGTCCATCATGGCCGAGAAGTCGAGGCCGTCGGAAGATGCGGTGTAGATGGCTTCGCCGGTGATGGCGTTGTGCAGGGTTTCGCCGGTTTTGGCGGCGGTGTGCCACTGGCCTTCGGCGTAGTTTTGGAGTTGGGTGAGGGACATGATTTCTTTTCCGGAAATAAACGGTTTCAAAATTAAGCGATGGCCGTTGAAGCGCCCGCGCCGCCCAAACCTATAAGGCCTCTTCGAACCCTTATAGGTTTTTTCAGGAGAAAGGTTTTTCGGGAAGCGCCTCAACCTGTCAGGTTTTTGAAACCTGATAGGTTGGGAGGCCGCGTGAGGGATAGAGGCATTGTTTGAGC
>DDEO01000152.1 GCA_002336725.1 Bacteroidetes bacterium UBA1952
AAAAAGCCGCTGCTATCTCAGCCCGATAAGCGGCTGCTGCTCCGTCTGTGCAATGGGTCATATATCCGAAAAAAGCCGCCGCGTAGGATTAGAATTGACAGGTGTAAAGGCTATCGGGGGACAGCGTTTCCAATGTGCGCCAACTTTAATTTTGGTGTTGGCTCTTTCCCAAAAAAATCATTTCCCATGCCGCGCCTCTTCCTTTGTTGTCTTTTCTTGCTGACACTCCTTCCGGCGCGGGCCCAAAAGAAACATCCGCCCCTGCCGGAAGCCTTTTATATGGAGCGGCTGGCGGCGGCACTGGCGCAAAAACAATCCGCGCAATATGTAGCCCTGATGCCCACTCCGGAAGTGCTGTTTGATTTACAGCCCGTTCTGCCAAAGTTGCTGCGTCCCTTAGAACCCGATTCGCTGGAAGCGGCTACCGACGGCATCAGCAAGGCGCTGGAGCGCAACGCCGACCGCTGGTTTCAGCATTTCCGGAAAGAAAGCGATGCCATGCACCTGCGCTGGCCCAATATGCTGCTGGCGCGATACGAGCTGGTGAGACAAACCCGCACGCGCGACAGCCTGCTGGAAAAAATGATACCCGACCGCTACCGGGGCTATGTCTTCTTCCTGGACCCGATGCGGCAGAAAACATTTGCCGTGCTGGTACGCGGACTTTTCGTTTACAAAGGAAAAATCTACGGCGGCGCACTCGCCGCAGTTTATCCCGCCGAAACCATTGCCGCCTACGAAGCCCACGCCGAAGCCGCCCGGAAAGCAGCCGCCAAAGGCGAAACATACTATGCCTTTAAGCCCGAAGAAACCGAGGATGACGAGGAAGAAAATTCCGGAAACGGACCGCAGCAGGCGGCCCCTGCCAAACAGCCCAAAGGCGTGGTGGCCGAGCGGCTGTACTATACCGGCTTTTTTGATAAGGAGATTCCCGTGCGGCTGTATGTACGCGGCTATAAGGGCGATTGCAAAGAAGGCGTATGCCGCTGGAATGCCATTATGCTGGTAGGCGACGAGGATGAATGGGTGGGCCTTTCGATGGTGAAAAAAGACGGTGCCTGGGTTTTTACGGAAATGCCCAACAAGGCCGTTATGGAACTGCGCCCGGAAGCCGCCATCCTGAAAGGCTCCTGGAATGCAACCGACGACAACACCGGCTATGAGGTAGAAATAGCCGAAAAAGACATTCCGAAAAAAAAGCTGGCCGAAGTTGAAGGCATCATGGATGGCTTGGGGTTGTAGAAAAACGGGAGACGGCCCCCCTCAATCCTCCCGAAGGGGGAAGGCAAAACCGGCATAAACAACAATCAACTTATCAACAACCATCAACCTATCAACAACCATCAACTTATCAACAACCTCCTAACCCCTAACTTTGCCGCCGCTATGCCAAAAGCCACCGACATCCAGATTCTGGACCAAAAAGAAACCCGCGCCGGATTTGGCGAAGGAATCCTCGAAGCAGGCCGGAAAAACAATAAAGTTGTTGCCCTCACTGCCGACCTTGCCGGCTCGCTCAAGCTCAACGCCTTTATCAAAGAATTTCCGCAACGCTTTGTGCAGTGCGGCATCGCCGAAGCCAATATGATTGGCGTGGCCGCCGGACTGGCCATTGATGGCTTCGTTCCCTACACCACGACGTTTGCCAACTTCTCGACTTCGCGCGTGTATGACCAGATTCGTCAGAGCGTGGCGTATTCGGATAAAAATGTCAAAATCTGCGCTTCGCACGCCGGCCTTACGCTCGGCGAAGACGGCGCTACCCACCAGGTGCTCGAAGATATCGGGATGATGAAGATGCTGCCCGGTATGACGGTTATCGTGCCCTGCGATTTCAACCAGACCAAGGCCGCTACTATTGCCATCGCCGACCACAAAGGCCCGGTTTACCTGCGCTTTGGCCGCCCGAAATGGCCGGTCTTTACCGCGCCGGATGCGCCTTTTGAAATCGGAAAAGCCCAAATCCTCGCCGAAGGAACCGACATCACGATTGCCGCCTGCGGCCACCTCGTGTGGACGGCCATCGAAGCAGCGAAAATGCTGGAAGAAAAAGGCATTTCCGTTGAGGTCATCAACTTCCACACCATCAAGCCTTTCGACGAAGAAGCCCTGCTGAAAAGCGTTTCCAAAACCGGCTGCATCGTAAGCGCCGAAGAGCATCAGCAAAACGGCGGCCTCGGCGGAACCATCGCTTCTGTCCTCGCCCGCAAAAATCCCGCTCCGATGGAAATGGTGGCCGTGCAGGATACGTTTGGCGAAAGCGGAACGCCTATGCAACTGCTTCAGAAATATGGCCTCACCAAAGAAGCCATTTTTGAAAAAGCAGAAGCGGTGCTCGGACGGAAGACGGTGTAAGACAAAAGACTATAGATAAAATACAAAAGAGGACAGCCTCTGCAGAAACGCCCGATTTGTGTGTCTTTTTTCCGGAAATTTCCGGAAATGCCGATGAAAAAGTCGCCTCTTTTATAATATCCACAAGCCGAAGGCTCCAACGCGAAGCGTCCAAGCCGAAGGCTCCAATGCCGCCGCAGGCGGCGTCCAATTTCCCCCATGTCCCGCCTCACCTCCGCCCTCATCTCTGTTTTTTCCAAAGAAAATCTCGAAACGCTGGTGCGCGGATTGCATCGCCACGGCGTAAAACTCTATAGCACCGGCGGCACGCAAAGCGCCATCGAAGCACTCGGCCTGCCCTGCACGGCGGTGGAAGACGTTACCGGCTACCCCAGCATCCTCGGCGGACGCGTAAAAACGCTCCATCCAAAAGTATTCGGCGGCATCCTCGCCAAACGGGAAGACACCGAACATCAGCAACACGTAGCCGAACACGGACTGCCGCTTTTCGACCTTGTCGTTGTGGATCTCTATCCTTTTGAAGAAACCGTGCGCAATACGAATGAGGAAGCTGCCATCATTGAGAAAATCGACATCGGCGGTGTGAGCCTGCTGCGCGCGGCGGGCAAGAATTTCAACGATGTTTGTGTGCTTTCCAGCCCGGCAGATTACGGACATTTTATAGAAATGCTCGACGCGGGCAACGGCGAAACCACTCGCGAACAGCGCCGCAAACTCGCCGTAAAAGCCTTTCAGGCCTGCGCCCATTACGACGTGGCAATCGCCGACTGGTTTTCCGGAAATCAGCCTTCAAATTCCGGAAATTCCGCGCAAAAAGAAGCCTCCTCCGGCCCGCGCCGCGACCTGCGCTACGGCGAAAATCCGCACCAGAAAGCGGCTTTTTACGGGGATTTAAACCAGATTTTTAACCAGCTTCACGGCAAAGAGCTTTCCTACAACAACCTGGTGGATGTGGAAGCGGCCTGTGCCTTGGTTGCCGAATTTAATCAGCCGGCGTTTGCGGTGATTAAACACACCAATCCCTGCGGCGTGGCCGTGCGCGAAAATGTGGAAGCGGCCTGGGAAGCGGCCCTCGCCGGCGACCCCGAAAGTGCCTTTGGCGGCGTGCTGGCCACGAATCGCGAAATCACCGCAGCGGTGGCCGAGAAAATCAACAGCATTTTCTTTGAAGTGCTCATCGCGCCGTCCTTTGCACCGGAAGCCCTGACGATTCTGCAAAGCAAAAAGAACCGCATTCTCCTTCAGCAAAAAGCACCGCTCGATACCAATCGGCAGATGTCGAAAGCCCTGCTCGGCGGCACGCTGGTGCAGGATGCCGACACCGTGCTGACCGAGAAATGGGAAGACGTGGGCGGTCGTCCCTGCACCGATGCCGAAAAAGCCGACCTGGAGTTTGCCAATGCGGTGTGTAAGCACCTGAAATCCAACGCTATTGCGCTGGTGCGCAACGGACAACTGGTAGGCAAGGGCTGCGGACAAACAAGCCGTGTGGATGCCCTGCGGCAGGCCATTACCAAGGCGGCGCAGTCGGGCTTCAGCCTGCAAGGGGCGGCGCTCGCTTCAGACGCGTTTTTCCCGTTTGATGACTGTGTGCGCATTGCTGATGAATCCGGCATTACCGCCTTTGTGCAGCCCGGCGGCTCCATCCGCGATGCCGACAGCATTGCCTACTGCAAGGAGAAGAACCTGGCAATGGTGCTCACCGGCACGCGGCATTTCCGGCATTAAAAAAACGATTCTCATACAAAAGAGACGCGTCCATTTTCCGGAAAATGGACGAGTCTCTTTTTTAACGTGAATCCCGGTCTGAAGTCGTTGATTTTGAGTGCGTTATTTCCTTTAGACAGCTATATCCTGCATCGTTAGCCTCAACCCCCGGCCCCCCTGATTTCCATCAGGGCAGGCGCGCTCCCCCGACCTGCGGTTGGGACACAGCGGAGCGGGGATCCAAAAGAACAGACAGGTTTACCTTGGCTGACCGTTAGCGCCGGCCATTTACAAATTGGCCAAAGTCCGGCTTATAATGGCTTTTAAAAAAAAGAGACGGTCGGTGTGTCCCCAAAAGGAACCGCCGACCGTCGCTTCTTAAAATCCGGGAGATTACTTATCGGTTCATCGTTGCCAGAAATTCTTCGTTGCTCCGGGTGCCTTTCATTTGCTGGAGCAGGAAGTTCATGGCCTCGTCGGGGTTCATATCGGCGATGTGCTTGCGCAGAATCCACATTTTGTTTTGAACGGCTTCGTTGAGGAGCAGGTCGTCGCGGCGGGTAGAAGAGCCTACCAGGTCGATGGCCGGGAAGATGCGGCGGTTAGCCAGCTTGCGGTCGAGGGCCAGTTCCATGTTGCCGGTGCCTTTGAATTCCTCAAAAATCACCTCGTCCATGCGCGAGCCGGTATCAATCAGCGCCGTTGCCAGGATGGTGAGCGAGCCGCCGTTTTCGATTTTGCGGGCCGCGCCAAAAAACTGCTTGGGTTTTTGCATCGCCGTAGCTTCCACACCGCCGGAAAGCACCTTGCCGGAGCCGGGTGCTACGGTGTTGTGGGCGCGGGCCAGTCGGGTGATGGAGTCCAGCAGAATAACCACATCGTGGCCCACTTCGGCCAGGCGCTTGGCTTTTTGCAGCGCCATGGTGGAGACTTTCACGTGTTTGTCTGCCGGCTCGTCGAAGGTAGAGGCGATGACTTCGGCGCGCACCGAACGCTGCATATCGGTAACTTCTTCGGGGCGCTCGTCGATGAGCACCACCATCAGATACACCTCCGGGTGATTGCGGGCAATGGCGTTGGCCACTTCTTTGAGCAGCATCGTCTTGCCCGTCTTGGGTTGCGCCACAATCAGGCCGCGCTGCCCTTTGCCGATGGGGGCAAAAAGGTCCATGATGCGGGTGCTGTGCGAACTCATACCAGTACTCAGGTCGAGCTTTTGATACGGGTTCAGCGGCGTAAGGTATTCAAACGGTACGCGGTCGCGCATCTCTTCCGGAGATTTGCCGTTGATGGTTTCCAGCTTGGTGAGCGTGAAATACTTTTCGCCTTCGCGTGGCGGGCGGCACTGGCCTACGACCGTATCGCCGGCTTTGAGGCCGAGCGTTTTGATTTGCTTTGGCTCCAGGAAAACATCGTCGGGGGAAGACAGATAGTTGTAATCCGAGGAGCGCAGGAAGCCATAGCCGTCGGGCATGAGTTCTACTACGCCTTCGGCTTTCACGATGCCGTCGAATTCCACCGGCGGCGGCGGCGGGGTGCGTTGCTGCTGCTGGCGCGGCTGTTGCTCCGGCTGGCGCTGCTCTTGTTGGCGCTGTTCGCGGGGATGTTGTTGCGGCCCTTGTTGCTGTTGTGGTGCGTTAGGAGGGGCTTGTTGCGTTTGAGGCGCGGGTGCCGTTCCTGGCTGCTGTTGCGGATTTTGCTGCTGCGGGCGACCGTCGCGGTGCTGTGGGTGCTGGTTGTGTCTTTGTTCGGGATATTGTTGCTGCTGCGGGCGCTGCTGGTCTGCATATGGCCGTTGTTCGCGGGGCGGCACAGGCTGCTGCGGATTTTGCTGCTGCTGTTGTGGCGGGCGTTGTTGCGCTTGCTGCTGGCCGTCGCGCTGCGGGCGGTTGTCGGGCCGGGGTGGAAATTCCCGTTGCTGGCTTTGAGGGTGGGGCAGTCCTTCGCGGGGAATACCGGTCTCGCGCTGCTGGGGCGTTTGCGGTTGCTGCTGTGGGCGCTGTTGTGGTTCGCGGTGGTGCGGATGCTGCGATTGGGGTCGTTGTTGCTGCTGCGGTGCGCCGCCTTCGGGGCGTTGCGGGCGGTCGGCGGGCGCTTGCTGCGTACGTGCAGGGGCGGGCTGTTGCGGCTCGCGCGGTTCGCGTTGCGGCTGCTGGGGTTGCTCACGCGGTTGGCGCGGTTCCTGCGGGTGTTGTTGTTCGCGGGGCTGTTGCGGCTCGCGGCGGTTTTCGGTTGCGGGGCGCTGTTGTTGCGGCACCTCGGTGCGTGGTGGCGCAACCGGTGGCGCTTCTGTTGCAGGAGCGGCGGCAGCGGCGGCTGCGTTGCCGGCGGCTTGGTCTGCGTGTTGCATATTGCCGCGTTCCTGTTCGCGCGATACCTCGGCCCAGTCGGCGGCCACGGCTACATCTACATCATTTTTTGTCGGAATTTCCGGAACGATTTCCGGAACTTTTGCTTTTTCGCGGGCGGCTTTGCCACGGCGCGGTTTTTCGGCGGGCCGGGCATCGGCGGCTTGCGGCGCTTCCTGCGACGGTGCTTCCGTCGCAGGTGCGGGTTCTGCCTGCGTTTCGGTGGTGGCATCCATTGTTGTAGCGGCGGCATTTGCCTTGGGCTTAGCAGCTTTTGCGCGGCGCTTTTTTACGGGGCCTGCCTCGGCGGCATCGTCGGTGAGGATGACCGGCGCATTGGGGTCTATCGGCGGAATGGCGGCCTCTACGGCAGGCGGCACGTCGAGCGGCGCGGACGTTTCTTCGGCGGCTGGCGTGTCGGCTTTGGCCTTAGCGGGTCGGCCGCGGCGTTTCTTAACAGGCGCTTCTTCAGGCGCATTTTCTGCAATCACAACTTCAGTGGCTTTGGAAAACGAAGACTTGGACGCAGGGCGCAGGGCCTGCTGGTCGAGAATCTTGTAAATCAGGGTTTGTTTTTCGAGGTTTTCAAAATCGGCAACCTCTATTTCGCGGGCTATCTGCGCCAGCGCCTCAGGAGTCATCTCACTGAGCTTTGCATAATCGTACGGCATGAAAAAATGACGTCGGTAATAAGAAACAACTAAAAGAAAAAGGGGGAACGGTCATTCCGGCGCAGCCTGCCCTTCAGGCGAAAGAAGCGGGAAGGCGGGTTGTATTTTTCCGGAAAGAGGGGAAGCGGTGTGGGAAGAAAATCGTTTCTCGCGCGGCAGATTGCTTTGCCAAACCCACACACCACAGGGAATGAAGAAGCAATGTTACGACGGAAATCATTTTTGGAAATCAAAAAAATTTTGCCACAGCCCTATCTTAGCCCCATGAAACTTCTTTCCGGAAAAACAGCCCTGATTACGGGCGGCTCGCGCGGCATCGGCGAAGCCATCGCAAAACGCTTTGCCGAACAGGGCGCAAACATCGCGTTCACCTATGTATCGAGCGACGAAAAAGCCCGGAGCCTGGCCGAAGCACTGGCGCAAAACGGCATCCTGGCAAAAGCCTACAAGAGCGACGCGGGCGACTATGCCGCTACCGAAAAACTCGCCAACGAAGTGATGGCCGACTTTGGCGCGATTGACATCTGTGTAAACAACGCCGGCATCTCGCGCGACAACCTGCTGCTGCGTCTCTCGCCCGAACAATGGGACGAGGTGATGGCTGCCAACCTCAAATCGGTTTATAACCTCACCAAGCAGGTCATCCGGCCCATGATGAAGGCGCGCGCCGGAAGCATCATCAATATGAGTTCGATTGTAGGCATCAAAGGCAACGCCGGACAAGCCGCCTACGCGGCTTCCAAAGCAGGCATCATTGGCTTTACCAAAAGCATTGCCGCCGAAATCGGCTCGCGCGGTATCCGTTGCAACGCCATTGCGCCCGGCTTGATAGAGACCGATATGACACAGTTTCTGAAAGAAGGCGGCTCCAATGCCTGGGCCGAAAAAATTCCGCTCGGACGCCCCGGCAAGCCCGACGACATCGCTAACGCCGCACTCTTTCTCGCCTCGGATATGAGTACTTACATCACCGGGCAGGTATTGAGCGTGGACGGCGGGATGAATTTGTAGGGAGCGGCCCGTCCTGCGGCCCGCTCCCCAAGCAGGAGGAAGACAGCCAGAAAGTGCAGCACCTTAATGCCATTTTATCGCCTGCATTTTGTATAGAAATTACGGTTCCGGCCCTTATGCGGCAGGAGCGTAATTTCTATGCAGAATTTAGCCGACTAAACTGATATCAGGCTCTTTTCCGAAGCAGTGGACGAATTTTTCCGGTTCTTCGAAGGCATGGCGTTTCCCGGCACGGCTCCGTGAGACTGAAATCCGTTTTGGAGCACGCACCAATCCTTTTTAAAAAGATTCCGGCATTTTTTTCGGAAACAACTGCCGCCAGAACACAAACAACACAAAGCTGCACAAAAGGTCTATCGGAAAGAGCGCATCCGTGAAGGCGTTGCGCCAGCTTTCGTCTTTGAGGGTGAAGCGCAGCACGAGGTTCAGCGCCGTGAGCAGGATATAGCCGTTGGCGGCCCATTTGCGCCGCCGCGTGAGTTGAATCCAGCAAGCGGTGTAGGCCAGCAGCCAGACGACCTGCAACCAGATTTTATCGCTCAGCGGCTCGGTGCGAAACTCCCACACGCGCCACAACAGCCACAAGACGTGGAAGGCGGCGATGATGGGAAAAGCGATGGGGGAATTTCTCAATTTATCAATGTGAAAATAACGCAATGCTCAATGGGATGGCACGCGGATGACGCGGATTTATGCGGATAGCCACGGATTTCTCCGGCAATTATCAACCCATGATGCATGATACATGAAACATGTCATCAGGCTTCCAGAAAGCCGCGCTCCCGCATCCATTCGTCGTTATAGACCTTGCCCACATAGCGCGAGCCGTGGTCGTGGAAGATGACAACGACCAAATCCGTCGGTTTCAGGTCGGCTTTCATTTGCAGCAGTCCGGCAATGACCGAGCCGGCGCTGTAGCCCACAAAAATGCCTTCTTCCTTTGCGATGCGGCGGGCCATCACTGCGCCGTCTTTATCGGTTACTTTCTCAAAGCGGTCAATCACCTCGCGGATGTAGTTCTGCGGCAGGAAATCTTCGCCAAAGCCTTCGGAGATGTAGGAATGCACCTCGTTCATGTCCAGCTCGCCGGTCTCGTGCCATTTTTTGAGCAGCGAACCGTAGGTATCAATCGCCCACATCTGAATATCGGGGTTTTTCTCCTTTAGGTATTGCCCAATGCCGGTGATGGTGCCGCCGGTTCCGGAAGCCACCACCACATGCGTTACCTTTCCTTCGGTTTGTTCCCAGATTTCCGGACCGGTGCTTTCGTAGTGCGCGAGGCGGTTGGCGAGGTTGTCGTATTGATTGACGTACCAGCTATTGGGCACTTCCTGCGCCAGTCGTTTGGAGACGCTGTAATAGGAGCGCGGGTCTTCCGGCTCCACGTCGGTGGGGCACACAATAACTTCGGCACCCATGGCCCGCAGAATGTCGAATTTTTCTTTCGATTGCTTGTCGGTAGAGGTGAAGATGCACTTATAGCCTTTAAGGATGGCCGCGATGGCGAGTCCCATGCCGGTATTTCCGGAAGTCCCTTCGATGATGGTGCCACCGGGTTTGATTTTGCCTTCGGCCTCGGCCACTTCCAACATCTTGAGGGCCATGCGGTCTTTGATAGAATTTCCGGGATTTCCATATTCAATCTTGGCATAGACCGGGCAGGGCACCGAAGCCGTTACGCGGTTGAGGCGCACCAGCGGCGTGTCGCCAATAGTTTGGAGGATATTATCGAAAACTTTTTTGTCGCGGTTCATAATTGGGGTGCAAAGGTAAGCGCGTTGGAAGTTAGGCGTTAGGAGTTTGGCGTTGATGAAGTTGATGTTCCGGATTCGTAGAGACAAGGCATGCCTTGTCTCGGATGCGGGTTGGTGAAGGGTCGGTAGATTTCCGGAAAATCCGTGTCGTTCTGTGTTCTATGAAACATAATTTGGGCGTGCCCCTTCCCCCTCCTTACGTCGGGGTACGGGT
>DDEO01000174.1 GCA_002336725.1 Bacteroidetes bacterium UBA1952
TAATTGGCTTATTCAAACCGGCAACCAGTCTCTTTTGGGACAAAAAAGAACGTACAAGAAAAAAGTCTGCATTAGTTTATGGAGGGTTGACAATTTTATTTTTTATACTCTTTGGGGTTACCACAGACAGGAAGAAAGCAGAAACTGCCAAAAATAAAGAAGTAAAAACAACAAGTGCCTCTTTAACTAAAAATGAAGAAACTGACAATTCTAAAAGTTTGACAGTAACTTCTTCTACCGAAGCAACAGAAGAACTTAATAGTTCTGAAAAAACAAAAGAACAATTAAAACGAGAGTTAGCCAGTTTTGACAAACCAAGTGATTTGAGTTCTTACAAAGGAAATATCACATCGGTACAAATGGGACTTGTTTTATTTGCTGCCTATACAAGCATTATCAAGGAAGGCAAAGAAAGTTCTGACGAAGAAAATAAAAAACTTGCAGACCAATTACAAAAGAAGGTAACAGCAAGACAAATAAAAGAATTTCCAATTTTAAGGAAAAACTATGCAGAAGTAGCAGCGGAAAAACTTTGGGAAAGCAACATCTATATGACGACATCTGGAGCTGGTAATTCTACGGTTAATCTAACTGGTGGCTTATTTGCATCCAATAAAAATATCGCAGAGACACAAAAAACTTTGTTGGAAATCTTCACTCAATTTCGTTTTAAAGAAATTAGATACCGCTGGTACAAAGGTGCAGACGAGTACACTTACTATAAAATTGATTCACCAAAAGACGGAGAGCCTGTTGACTTCAAGCAATAAAACTACAGCCAACATGGGGTTTGGCGTTATTGGGGCAGGACGTTGTAACATCAACTTCAGCAACATGGCATCTTCAGTTCCGGATTGACGATTTTCAATTTGGCTTTTAGTTGTTATCTTCAACTTCAGTTTTTCAATTGGGCTTCAGTTCCGGGCGGACGTTTTTCAAATCCCCCAACAACGCCAAGCCCTGTTCGTCGGTTGTAGGCAATTCTATGATGCCCCTGCCGAGAGACAGTAACCCGACAAAAAACGAACAGACAAACAATAAAAACGTAAATTTGAGCAATAGAAAATCATGGCATACGAATCAGTAGATAAACTGCAAAAAGTATTAGCAGAAGAAGTTTTTAACCACACCAAAGACCCAAAAAAGGCTTCAGGCAGAGCATTGGGAACTCTTGTGGAAATCATTACCTATTATCTTTTAAAGACTTGGGGACTAAATAATCAAATCTCAATTGAGCGTGGACTTGCCGAATATGGCAATCCTGACATAACTCACAATGTTGAATATTCATTACATCCTATTGTTCGGAGTTCTTTCGTTACAGTTGACAAATCTGAAAAATCAATAACGTCAAACATAATTTTAAAAGCTCTCACAGCAAGCGATTTTGACCTGACAGGTTTTGAACGAAAGAACAATCAACTATTAAGCAATAATATACTTCGTAACGCTTGCACAATCGCAACGTCTGACAATTCATTTCTTCTTTGCAGCATCAAATCAGACCTTGGCGAAAAACTTGAATTGCACGTTTACGAACAAAACAAGAAGCCATACGCAATGTTTGAGTGTAAGCGGGTTGGCGTTGAAGAAGGAATGACAAAAGGTCCACAGACCATTGAAAAAGCAAAACAAGGTGCTTATGTTGCTCGGACAGCATCATCCTTACAAAAAATCCGTTCTGAAAGCGGAGAAATGCAAGGCATCATCTACAAAAGTGACGGTTCTTACATCATTAAGCCGTATGTAAATCTGATGGAAGAAGTAATTTTTTCTTCTGACAAAGAGTTGTTGAGAAAATTTATTTTGACAATCGGTGTTGTAAGTAATCACGGAAATTGGATTAAAAAGACCGCAGACGGAGATTTAAGTTTTAGCGAAGAGAACTTTCAAAAGGAACTTATGGTATTGGCTCAATCATACGATTGGTTACTTTTCTTGACTGACAAAGGGCTTTCCGATTTCATTGACAAACTTTTACTTCATCCAATTCCAGAACTTCAATTTTTGAGAGATACATTCCTATCAAGTTATACCGAAGGCAAAAAGAAAAATCAATTTACCAAAGTTCAAATGAACATTGAAGCTGATAGAATATTGTTGAAATATTTTAGTGACAACCTTGCAACAGTTGAAAGTTGGTTCAATGTTATCTCACCAAGTCAAAAAAGTCTTACAATACTGAAAGACGAATTGGAAGAACTGAAAAATAAGAATTGGCAAAACATACTAATATGAGTGCAGGAAGAAACATCAATACACTAAGTCAAAGTTGGGGAACACCCCATAAATACGTTAATGCTGTCAAAGAAGTATTTGGCGGACACATTGACTTAGACCCATGTTCAAACGAATATTCAGTAGTAAATGCTCAAACTGAGTATCGTTTACCTAAGCAAGACGGATTAAAAGAAAGCTGGAATTATCCGACCATATACGTTAATCCACCTTATGGGATTGACAAAGAACGTGGGACAACAATAAAAAATTGGCTTGCTAAATGTGCTTATGCAAACGAAGAATACAATTCGGAAGTTTTAGCACTTGTTCCGATTGCTGCAAATACAGCCCATTGGAAAAAATATGTTTTTACCAAAGCTAAGTCTATCTGTTTTTTATATGACACAAGACTACGTTTTTTAGAGAACGGACAAGACAAAGGCAAAGGGGCACCAATGGCTTGTGCTATGATTTATTGGGGTAACAATCAAAGTAAATTTTACGAAGTTTTTATTGAGCATGGAGCAGTTGTGGACATATCAAATCTAATTGGAGAAAGAATTGGTGCAGACAGAAAAAAGTATGAACTATTCCACTAACGACAGAAAACAAGAACTGCCTACAACAAGGTATTGCCAAAAGCGGGGTTGAACGGCTTCGATTGAACATTTGTGCAAGGTTCAACATTCGTTCTTCGATTGAACTTTTGTGCTAAAAATCCCCGCCTTCGCCAATACCCAAAACGTTACCTTTCAGAACCTTCCTGACTCGATCATTTTTTCATAAACTTGTTTTTTATGCAAATACAGGTACACATAGGATTTGACCAATTGCTCAAAATCGTGAAGACATTGCCTTTAGGATAGTTGAAGAAATTGAAACATGAAAGTCCTTTCTCTGCTTCAGCCCTGGGCATCGCTTGTGGTCTTGGGGCATAAAAAGATAGAAACGCGCGGCTGGACGACGGCGTATCGCGGGCCACTGCTCCTCCACGCCAGTCTCGGCAAATCCGGAAAAAACTTTGCCCTTTTTCCGGAAATCCAACAGTATATCCCCGACTTTTCGGCCCTGCCCTTCGGGGCGATCATCGGCGAGGTTTTTCTGGCAGATGTCGTTCGTTTTGCAGGTGCAGACGATGATTTTTTGCAGTCTATCACGCTGGAAGAACGGGCCTTCGGCGACTTTGCGACGGGGCGCTATGGCTTTGTGTTGAAAGACGCGGTAGCCTTTGAGGAACCCATTCCAGCCAAAGGGAAACTGGGGCTTTGGGAGTGGTGATTTTCCGGAAATGGTTTTCATTTTTTGTGGGAATTTCCTGAAATCGCCGTCCTCTAACCGGTCTTTTGTCGCACAAAAGCGCCGCTGCCCACCGTCTATGAACCTCCGCATTGAAAACCCCTGCCCCGAAAACTGGGACGCGATGATGCCCGATGCCACGGGCCGCTACTGCGCCGTATGCACCAAAAGCGTACATGATTTTACCGGCAGGCCCAAAGAAGAACTACTGGCTTTTTTGCTGTGCAGCACCCAATCGCCCTGCGTGCGGATGCTGGCCTCGCAGAGCAACTTTACGCCCGAAGAAGTGCAGGCTACAGCCCAAAAGCTGATACGCTCCGGCAGGGTCATTCCGGCGGCGGCGCTGGCACTGGTGATGCTGCTGGCAACGGGCTGCGGAACCGAAGGCACAAAGCCTGAAAAGCAATCCACGGATCCGACCTCAGTTGCGCCTTCGATGCGTCCGCATTATTTGCAAAATATAGAAGCCCCGCCGCCTATTCTCCCTACAATGGGATTCGTAGCGCCTGTATTGCCACCCGTCGCTGCGCCAAAACCAATTTGCCCGCCCGAACCCGTTGTGCTGGGAGAGCCGGTAGTGATGGGCGCGCCGCCGATGCCCGCCCCACCCGACACGGAAATCATGGGCGATGTAATAATGCCGCCTACGAAATAACTTCGGCGCTCTATGAAGCGTGCTTTAAACGTCGCCGGCAAGATAGCACTGGGCCTTTTCCTGTTCCTGGCCATCTACACCGCAGCCACCTTCTACCTAAGCCTCGCAACGGTGAACCGCAAAAACGTGGCCACAAGCGGCGTGCCGATGTATCTGCTCTCCAATGGCGCACACCTCGACCTGGTGGTGCCCGCCCGCCATCCCATGCAGGACTGGACGCGGATTTTTCCTTACCAAAACACCGTTGGTAAAGACAGTTCGCTGCCCTGGATTGGCATCGGCTGGGGCGATAAAGGGTTTTATCTCAACACGCCCACATGGGCCGACCTGAAGTTTTCGACCGCCTTCAAAGCCGCCACCGGCATCAGCACTACTGCCGTTCATGCCACCTATATGCAAGCACCCATCCCCGGCGAAAGGGCGCGCTTTCTGTATGCTTCCGAAGCGCAATACCGGAAAATCATCGAGCGGACGATGCAATCGCTGGAACTCGATGCCAATGGAAGACCAAAGTGGATACCGACGAACGCCAACTATGGCCCCGACGATGCTTTTTACGAAGCTACCGGTACTTACAGTGCCTTTACCACGTCCAACACCTGGAGCAACGCCACGCTCAAGTATGCCGGTATGAAAGCCTGCCTGTGGACCCCGCTGGCGCAGCCTGTTCTGGATAAATATCCGCTGGAAGGGCCGGCAGGAAAGTAAACGCGGTAGGATGATTTGCTCTTTTTGAGCCTTTCTCCTGTACGAAATGGAGCAGTTTGGTCTTCGGGTCGGCTACGCCGGATTCCTTGCTACCCTCTATTCTCCGCTGTGTCTCTGCCGCCCCTGAAGCTCATGAAGCGGTGCAAATCTTTCAGATTGTCTAAACCTTTCCGGAAATTTCCGGCTCCGCTTCCACCACCGGATTCTCTTCTCCCATTGGCGGCACTTTTCGCTCTAAAGCCGTCAAAATGCTCACATTCAGTTCAAAGCCCAGCAGGATGATAAAGGTGTTGATATATACCCACACCATAAAAGCAATGAGCGTACCCACCGAGCCATACACCTTATTGTACTGGATGAAATTATTCACCAGATAGAAAAATACCACCGTAGCCACAAGGCAGAAAAACGAGGCCAGCACCGAGCCGGGCGACACAAACCGCAGCCGGCGCACCAGCGAAGCGCCATACCGGTAAACCGTACAAATACCAAAGAATACAAATACAATTACAGCAATGGGTGAGGCATAGTGTACCAGAAAATGCCCGCCTTTAACACGCAGCATATAGCCGGCCAGGTATTTGCCCTGGAGCAGCAACGCGGCAATCGTTACCAGCACCGTTGCCAGCAGCATAAAAGTGAGCTTGATGGCTATCCAGCGGCGGCGAAGCCCCGTACGCTTTTTATACACCGGCGTTTGCTGGTCGAAAGACCGCATCAGCCCCATCATGCCGTTAGAAGCAAAAAAGGCCGTCAGCACGATACCGAAAGACAGGATGGAGCCTTGCTGGGTATTCAAAAAGTCGAGGAGCACACCACGAACGCTATCGGCTACCTGCGCATCCGGGAAGATGACCGGCAACAAACTGAGCAGCGTTTCCTGCACATTCTCGAGCGGCAAGTAAGGCACCAGCGAAAACAAAATCAGCATCGTGGGCGGAATGGCCATCAGGAAATTGTAGGTAACCGCCGCCGAGCGCACATTGAGCTGCGCCGCCGCAAGGTGGGAGAAGAACCCCTTCCCTACCTCTGTTATCGTCAGCCCGCCAAACCCTGGCGGCGCAAAATGCCCCACCCGGTAGAGCAATTGCTGCATCGGCGGGCGTTTGGCTTTCGGGGAGCGGGTTTGGGGCATTTTTGAGGTGCGTTTTTGGGGTAGATTTTTCCGGAAAATGAAGCCTCCCCCGTCTGAAGCCTCACCCCCGTCCCCTCTCCGAAGGAGAGGGGTGACAGCATAGCGAAGGAAGCGTAAATGTTATCCTACAAAATCTTTGTCCACGCCGTTGGCGTGGCAAGCTATCCTGCAAAGGCTCTCTTTTTAATTTCCTTTTTAGTAGAATAAGAAAGGAATTCCTTGCAAAATGATACTTTCTAACCGATGCGAAAAAGACAAAATCGCTACCTGAGTCTGAACAATACCCAGGCGTTTGTTTGGGGAAAATTTCCGGAAATCCAGCCAGAAAAATCAAAGGTTTTTCAAAATAAAATCGGTCATGCGGCGATAGAGTTGCAACCGTGTAACGCCGCCATAAATGCCGTGGTTGCGGTTGGGGTAATATTCGCTTTCAAAATCCTTGTTCTGCCGGATGAGCTCGTCGGTGAGCACCACGGCGTTCTGGAAATGCACGTTGTCGTCGGCAGTGCCATGAATCATCAGGAAGTTACCACGCAGGTTTTTGGCCATGTTCAGCGGCGCATTTTCTTCATAACCACGCGGGTTTTCTTCCGGTGTGCGCATAAAACGCTCGGTATAGATATTGTCATAAAAACGCCAGTTGGTAACCGGTGCTACGGCAATAGCGGTCTTAAAAACATCGGGCGCTTTAAAGATGCAAGTGCTGCTCATAAACCCGCCAAAACTCCAGCCCCAGATGCCGACGCGGGCACTGTCCACATACGGCTGACGGGCAAAATAGCGCGCTACGGCTATCTGGTCGTCGCTCTCGTAGCGGCCCAGTTGCAGATAAGTGGCCTTCTTGAAATCGCTGCCCCGAAAGCCGGTTCCCGTGCCGTCGGCGCACACAATAATGTATCCTTTTTGCGCCAACATCTGATGCCAGTAATAATCCGTTCCCATAAACGCATCCAGCACTTTCTGGGAGCCGGGGCCGCTGTACTGGTGCATCAAAACCGGATATTTTCTCGTCGAGTCAAAATCCGGCGGGGTGATGATCCAGGCGTTCAGATAGGTCGTTTTACCGGCGGCGGGCGTTACCGGCAGCTTCACCAGCTTCACCGCGCCCAGCTTTTTGGATGCCAGGGCTCTCTGCAAACCGGCGTTGTCTTCGAGTGTGCGCACCACCCTGCCCGATTTATCTAAGAAACGGAAAACAGGCGGCGTAGTAATCGTGGAAAAGCGTTCCAGAAAAAGGTTATTTCCCGCCGGTGTAATGTCGTGGCTACCGGCTTCGCGGGTGAGTTGCTTTAACCCTTTGCCGTTCCAGCCCACCTCATAAAACTGTCGGTCTACCGTTTGCGGCGCGGCAATGAAATACACTTTTTGTGCGCCCTCATCCACCCGTACAATCTTATCCACATCCACGCCCTGCGGCGAAAGGCGGGTGTGCTTTTTGGATTTCCAGTCGTAGGCGTAGAGGCCATTAAATCCCTCGCGCTCGGTAGTGTAGAAAAGCAGGTTTTTTCCGGAAACAAAATGACGGTTGTCGTCTACTTCCACATACGCCTGGTCGGTTTCGGTGAGGATATTTTCGGTTGCGCCGGTTTTGGGATTGGCCAGCAGATAATCGAGCTGGTTTTGATGACGGTTCATGCGCAGCACACACAGTTGCGTGGGCGATACCCATTCGATGCGGGGCGTGTATTCTTCTGCGCCGGCCACAGTGGCTTTCTGCCCGTCCTGCAGGTCATAAACATGAATGGTTACGACGCTATTGGGCGCGCCCGCTTTGGGATATTTATAGCGATATTCGCTGGTATAGGCGCTGGTATCGTAGGTCGTAAAGCTAAATTCCGGCACCTGGCTTTCGTCAAAACGGTAGTAGGCGATGTAGCGCGAGTCGGGAGACCACTGAAAGGCGCGGGAGAACTCAAATTCCTCTTCATACACCCAGTCGCAGTTGCCGTTGATGACGTGGTTCCACTTGCCGTCGTTGGTTATGGCAGTTGTTTTTCCGGAAATCAGGTTCCGGTAATACAGGTTATTGTCGCGCACAAAAGCCACCTTTTGTCCGTCGGGCGAAAACGTGGCGTGCAGCACTTTTCCGCTGTCTATAAAAATCTCCTTGCCGGTTGCCACATCATATACCGAGGCGCGGTACGAGGCCGAGCGGCGATAAATCGGTGTGCCTTCCGAGAGCAGCAAAATGCGGCCTTCGTCGGCGCTGAGGGCAAAATCTTCTACCGGTTTTAGGGTGCCGGGAAATTTGCCCGACCACAGGGTTTTGGTATTTCCGGAGCCGTCGAGGTCGGTAACGAGGATGCGGGTAAGGCTGTCTTGCTGGAGCGAGGTGTAGCGTTTGCCGTCGCGGGTGGCGTTAAATCCCGGAACTGATTTGGCACGGAATGTTCCTTTTTGCCAGATGTCTTCGAGGGTGATGTTTCCGGACTGCGCGTGGGAAGGCGCGGCAGCGGAAAAGACGCAAAGCGTAAAAAGGAAAGGCCGGAAAGCGCGTTGCAGCGATGAAACCATAGGCCGCAAAGCTATGCCAGGCGGCATTTTAAACGCCTTTCCGAATAAAACCAGGGCCAGGGCTTAAGCTTGTCTTCCAGCGGGCGTTTGTACGGACTTCAGTAGGTTCCGCACGGCAGCAAAAAATAAACCAGTCGCACGCTGCGATTATTCTTAAAGCTACGCTCCTTTACATTGACGAAGATGGAGTAAATTTGAGAAGAAAACAGCCTATCTATGGAAAATCTAACCCTCTACAATAAGCTGGCGGCGCTACCTGCGGAACTGAAGGCAGAGGTTTCCGATTTTGTTGATTTTTTGACAAGCAAAAGCCGAAAATCAAGTGAGAAGAAAAAGCCCCGATTTGGTAGTGGAAAGGGCATGTTTAGAATGAAGCCCGACTTTGATGAGCCTTTGGATGACTTCAAAGAATACATGTATTGATGGCGCAAAATCTATTGGACACGCACACGCTTATCTGGTACCTCAACGGAGCATCGGAACTTTCGCGGAATGCAAAAGCAGCCATTGAAGCAGAGGATGTCGTAAATTTCGTGAGTATTGCTTCTTTGTGGGAAATGGCTATCAAAATCAGCCTGGGCAAGCTGGAGTTGAGTACACCCTTCAATCAGATCAGCAGACAGATACAGGAAAATGGTTTTGAGGTGTTGCCCCTTGCTTTTGAGGATACCTTAATTGTTTCCACACTGCCACTTCACCATAGAGATCCGTTTGACCGAATTATCATTGCGCAAAGTATCAACCAAGGTCTGACGCTTATATCGAGGGATGAAAACTTCAAGCACTACAAGACGAAAGTCCTTTGGTAAAGGAAGTTGGCGCCCAATAGGTAAAAAGGACGGACCGGAAAGCGCGTTGCAGCGATGAAACCATAGGCCGCAAAGCTATGTCAGGCGGCATTGGCAACTGTTACGTCTCCAAGCAGAAGCAGGCATAGCCTGCACCATAATCCGACGAAAGCGCAGCTTTCGCCGAACGGAAAAACCGGAACACAACCGGCACCAGATGCGTTTTTCGGGTGGTAGAGACAAGGCATGCCTTGTCTCTACGGGTGTGCCTGGTCTCTACCGCCACAAATACCCTTACGCCCCAATCGTGGCGTTGATGCCACGGTCAATCAGGGCTTCGCATTGTGGGCGCAGAGCTTCAAAAGAATCCTTTTTGACGGCATATTTGCCTTTGAAATGGATAATCATGGCACACTGCTCGGCCTGCTCCGGCGAGTGTTCACAGATGTCTATCAGCGCCTCAATGACATGGTCGAAGGTGTTGATATCGTCGTTCCAGACGATGAGCGCGTTTAGCTCGGCGGTTTCCGGCGCGAGCAGCACATCGGTTTCGGTTTGCTCCCGGCGGGAAGGACGCACACTGGCAACAAAGAAAGGGTTCCGGTTCATCATCGCATTCGTCTTTTTAAGCGGGCCACACAGCGACGGTCATTTGTAATTTTACCGCTTCTGTAAACCGTTTTTCCTGTTCCTCCCGCTTTGTTTATCCGCAAAAATACAACAGACCTTTTTCACACCTCCAATGAAGGTGCTGGTTTCCGGAAATTTCCGCTTATTCTGGTACTCGAAAACGTACGCTCGATGCACAATGTCGGCTCGGTTTTCCGCACCTGCGATGCGCTGGGCCTGACGGCGCTCTACCTCATTGGCTACACGCCCACCCCGCCCCACCGCGATATTCAGAAAACGGCGCTCGGCGCTACGGAAACGGTAACGTGGAAACATTTTCCGGAAATCAGCGACGCACTTGCTGACCTGCGCCAAAATGGCTATCGCATTCTGGCCGCCGAACAGGCCCACGGCGCAACGCTGCTCGATGCTTTTCAACCCGTGCGTGGCGAAAAACTGGCTATTGTTTTTGGAAATGAGGTGGAGGGCGTGAGCGACGAAGTGCTAACGGCGGCAGATGGCTGTATTGAAATTCCGCAATTCGGCGAAAAGCACTCGTTTAATATCAGCGTGGCAGCGGGCATCATCGGCTGGGAAGTGGTGAAGAAAATGCAGATTTTTTAAGAACGCGGATAAAACGGATTTGCGCGGATTCTTCCATCCGTGAAAATCCGTTACATCCGCGTCATCCGCGTTCCATCATCGGCAGGCGCGCATAAAATCGCTCGCCAGATACGCCAGTGTCTTTCCAATCGTGGCGCTTTGCAAATCATCGGCGCGGCGGGCAACGCCCTCGGTGAGGTGCAGATAAGCAACCTTGCATTCGCGGGCGGCGCGAACCACAAACCGGCGGGCTTCGCGCATCGAAATTCCGGAAGGAGTCATCGCCGAAGACAGCACGTTTTCAATGCAATCGAGGTCTAGTTCAATGCCGGTCGGCAAGCCCTGCGTATGTACAAAAGCCGCCGTGAGGGTTTCTTCAAAAAGAGATTTTTCTCCCAGAAAAACATCTTCATAAAACGAAGGCCGGAAATCGGGCACGGCGTTTAGTTCGGCAATAATTTCCGGTGCGTTGTAGTTGCGATGCAGGCACACCGGCGCATATTTTTTCAAAAATCCTTCCTCATAGGCATAGCGAAAGCCATTGCCGCTGTGGCGGCCTTCTTTTTTCCGGAAATCACTGTGCGCATCCAGATTAACTGCTGCCATGGGCATACCGAGTGCTTCCGAGGCCCCGCGCAAAAGGCCGTAGCAGTTGTTGTGGCCGCCGCCCATAACAAGGGGAATTTTGCCGGCGGCGACGATGATTTTTATTCTTTCGGTTACCAGCCTATCAATCCCGGCCACCGCTTCGCGCAGGTGTTCAACGGTTGCGGAATCGCTTATCCGGCATTGCAGAATGCCGCCGATGAGCAGGTCATTTCCGGAAATCCCGGCCTCGTTCTGAATGTTCAACAGCGCCCGCAAGCCTGCTTCGGGAGCCGTTTCTGCGCCGCCGATGCCGCCGTTGGCCCGCACACCAATATCTTCCGACAACCCCAGCCACACAAAGCGCGCCGGGCTTTCCCGAATGCTTTCAGGCCAGTTATCGCCCCGGGCAGACTGCACAGTTTCGCCGAGCTTGGTTTCGCCCCGGCGGCCATTGGTATATTCAAAAGGATCGGGGATGTGGAAATGCGATTGGAGCATGGGAGAAGTGGATTTCGTTTTATTGATACGGGTATCAATAATAGCGTGTTTGGAAACAATTACCTTTGCCGCAGATTTTTTCGCAAATTTTCTGCTATGTATCCTACTCAATTAGTTGCTCCGATGAAGGCCGAGCTGACGCGCTACGGCTTTGAAGAGCTTTTGACCCCCGAAGCCGTTGACCAGACGCTGAACGCGCCCGGCACCACGGTTTTGGTTATTAATTCCGTTTGCGGTTGCAGCGCCGGCACAGCCCGTCCGGGCGCGGTGATGGGCGTTCAGGCGGCTGAGAAAAAGCCTGCCCGCCTGGTAACTTCTTTTGCCGGCTACGATATGGAGGCCGTGGCACAAGCGCGCAAGCATTTGCTGCCCTACCCGCCGTCTTCGCCCTGCATCGCCGTTTTTAAAGACGGACAGGTGGTGCATATGATTGAGCGCCACATGATCGAAGGCCGTTCGGCCCAGATGATTGCCGCCAACCTGAAAGCGGCGCTGGAGCAACACGGATAAGATTAGTTTTCCGGAAATAGACTTTATTTTCCGGAAATTTCAACTAAAAAAAGCCCTGTGAGCACGACGCTTACAGGGCTTTTTGATGTTCGGCAAACAGGAACGTCAATCGGGCTGTTTTCCTTCAAGACAGGCTGTTCATCAAGTTGTGGCGTGCATTTCCGGAATGGCCCACGCCTGTTTATTACCTTTGCCTATTCTCTTTCTGCCCTAATGCTTCGCAACGTATGTTTCCAGCCAAAGTAGTGATTGTTACAGCGCCCAGCGGTTCGGGAAAGACCACGCTCGTGAAGCAGTTGCTGCAAAAATGTCCGCGTCTGGCATTCTCGGTTTCTGCCTGCACCCGAAAAGCGCGTCCAGGCGAGGTGAACGGCAAAGATTATTATTTCCTGACACCGGCTCATTTTCAGGAGCTGATTGAACGCGATGCTTTTGTAGAATGGGAGATGGTTTATCCCGGCAAATACTACGGCACGCTGCGGTCTGAAATCATGCGCATCCTCTCGGAAGGCACTTTTCCGCTGGTGGATATCGATGTAAAAGGTGCGCTCAGCATTCTGGAAGCGTTTCCGGGGCAGGCGCTGAGTATTTTCATCAAAGCGCCCTCGGAGGCGGCCCTGCGCGAGCGGCTCCTCAAGCGCGGCACCGAGACGGAAGAGACGCTGCGCGAACGGCTTTCCAAGGCGGCCTACGAAATCGGCTTTGCGCCGCGCTTTCATCATACGATTATCAATGATAGCATAGAAGTAGCGGGCGCAGAGCTGCTGCGCATTGTAGAAGATTTTCTGGACCCTGCGGCGCAAGCCGTTGCGGCGCAGCACACCGAAATTTCGGTTTCCTGACGTACTTTAACGGTTTCCCCCGTTTCTTCGCCTTATGAATACGCAGTTGCTTTTGATGATGCTGGGCGTTGCCGTGCTCATTGCCGTGCTGGCAGGCATTGAAATTGCATTTGTTTCGGCCTCCAAGCTCAATATTGAGCTGAAGCGCAAGCAGGGCCGCCGCTCGGCGCAAATCCTGTCGCGCATCATGGACCGGCCCGGCGAATACCTGGGCGGCTCGCGCATTCTCATCAGCCTGCTGCTCATCGCCTTCGGGCTGCTCATCACCGATGTCATGCAAGGCTACCTGAGCCTGCTGCCCCACCCGCTTTCTACCACGGTAGCCAGATTGTTGATTACGACGGCAGTGGCGACGGCCATTCTGCTCATCTTCGCCGAGTTTCTGCCCAAGGCACTCTTCCGCCGAAAAGCCGAAACGGTACTTGCCATCTTTGCCCTGCCGATGGCTTTTATCAATGCCGTTTTCGGGCGGATTGCACGGCTGTTCATCCGTTTTTCAGAACTCACGCTCAAGTATCTTTTCAACGTTCGCATTCAGGAAGACAAGCCGATTTTTAACCGTATCGATGTAGATCACTTTACCCGGCAAACGCTTCAGGGACATCAGTCGGACGCGAACGAGGTGAATGCCAAACTGTTTGAAAATGCCCTGCAACTGGTGCATACCAAGGTGCGGCAGAGTATGATTCCGCGCAACGAGATTGTGGGTATCGACCGGCGGGCGACGGTGGAAGATGCACGCCGGAAGATGATGCAGACACATCTGTCGCGCATTTTGGTTTACGACGGCACGGTGGATAAAATCCTGGGGTATCTGCATCATCAGGACATCGCCCAAAACCCGGCAAATATCGAATCGGTGATGCACCCGATACTGGCCGTTCCGGAAGCGATGCAGGCCATTGAGCTGCTTCAGATTTTCCGGAAAGAACACCGGAGCGTGGCCTGGGTGGTAGATGAATTTGGCGGCACGGCGGGCATCATCACGATGGAAGATGTGCTGGAAGAAATCTTTGGCGATATCAACGACGAGTATGATGTTTCTACCTATATCGAAAGGCAGATTTCGGAGACGGAATATGTTTTTTCGGGACGGCTGGAACTGTCTTATCTACACGAAAAATACGGTTTTGATTTTGGCGAAACCCGCGCCGAAACGCTCTCCGGCTATATCGTTGCCGCCGCCGGGCGCATCCCCCGCAACCGCGAGCGCGTGATTGCCGATAAATTTGAGTTTGAAATGATTCTGGCGACCGAAAATCATGTGGATTCGGTGAAGATGAAGGTGCTGAAGTAACGGGTTAGGAGTGAAGGGTTTTGAGTTAGGAGTTGATGCAGGTTGATGGTTGTTGATGAAGTTGATGAAGGTTGATAAAGTTGATGAAGGTTGATGGTTGTTGATGAAGTTGATGATTTCCGGAAACATCCCCACCAACTTCGTTGGGGACACGGCGTTTTATCCGCGTTCCATGAAACATGAAACATGAAACATGAAACATGTCCCATGTCCCATGAAACATGAAACATGAAACACGCCCCAGTCGCTGTTATTTCTTTTACCTTTAAGCCTGCAACGAACCGAACGCGGTAGCTCTACGGCATCTGTCCGGGCCTGCCAACTTAAATCGTTTCTCACGCCGTCTGCCAACTCCAATCAACCCTCACCAACATATCAACAACCATCAACTTCCATCAACAACCATCAACTCCCAACCCCTAACTGTCATGATTACGCGCCCTTTCCCCCTTGCCCAATGGATTGATGAACACCGCCACCTGCTGAAACCCCCGGTAGGCAATGCCCAGATTTATCACAATACGGGTGATTTTATCGTCATGATCGTAGGCGGACCTAACAGCCGCAAAGACTTTCACTACAACGAAAGCGAGGAGCTTTTCTATCAACTGGAGGGCGATGTAGCCGTGAAGATTGTAGAAGACGGAAAGGTGGTGGAAATCCCGATTAAAGAGGGCGAAATGTTTCTGCTGCCCGGCAAAACGCCGCACTCGCCGCAGCGGGGGCCGGGAACCGTGGGTCTGGTGATCGAGCGCATCCGCAAGGAAGGCGACATTGACGGCTTTCTGTGGTTTTGCGAGGGCTGCGGCAACAAACTCTATGAAGAATATATGGAGCTGACCGACATTGTGAAACAACTGCCGCCGGTGATGAATCGTTTTTATGAAGACGATGAAAAACGCAGTTGCAAACAATGTGGCACCGTTATGGCCAAGCCACAGCCCAGGGCCTGATTCCGGAAAAAAAGCCTCCACACGTTTATTTAAAGCCCAGCGATTAATTTCGCCGCGCCGACTCCAAAATTTTGCTCGCTTCTATGGCTACTGCTACCCACGACCACGCCGAAACCCACCACCAACCGCTGAACGACCGCCCGGTGGGTTCTACCCTCACTGCTTCTGTCGTCTTTGCCCTGCTCCTCGTCGGGCTGATCATTGCCGCCTTCAATTTTGTAGGCGTTATGAGCGCAGAACATCACGATGAAAAAGGCACTTCCCACCAGCAGCACGAGGCTGTAACACCGGGCCACTAAGCCCCGCTGTGCTTTTTCTTCACCCGCTATGTTAAGGCCCGAAAACACGCTCGTCATCACCGGAGCAGCCGGATTTATCGGCTCTTTTCTGGTGGGCTTTCTGAACCGTAAAGGTTTTGAAAACCTGATCCTGGTAGATGATTTTGAGCGCACCGAAAAGGCGCTGAACCTGACCGGCAAACGCTATCTGCACCGCATTGCCCGGACGGATTTCTTTCGCTGGATGTCGGAAACGGCTCCGCAGATAGACGGCATCTTCCACCTCGGTGCACGCACCGACACCACCGAGATGGACTATGAAGTTCACCGCGTGCTGAACCTGGAATATTCGCAAAAAATATGGGAGCTGTGCGTGCGGGAAGAAATCCCGTTGGTTTATGCCTCCTCGGCGGCTACCTATGGCGGCGGCGAAATGGGCTATTCCGACAGCCATGAAGGCGTGAAAAACCTTGCGCCGCTCAATCCCTACGGACGCTCTAAAAACGATTTCGACCGCTGGGCGCTGGGCCGCAAAGACGCGCCGCCCTTCTGGGCAGGAGTCAAATTCTTCAACGTCTTCGGGCCGAATGAATACCACAAAGGGCGCATGGCTTCCGTTATTTTTCATGCCTTCCGGCAGGTGCAGGAGCGCGGATATGTGCAACTCTTCCGCTCCCACCGCCCCGATTTTACCGACGGCGGCCAACTGCGCGATTTCATCTATGTTCAGGACATCGTTTCGATTTGTTACTGGTTGATGGACACCCATCCGCAAAACGGCCTGTACAACGGCGGCACCGGCACGGCGCGCTCGTTCAACGACCTTGCAAAAGCCGTCTTTGCGGCGCTGGATAAAACACCCGACATCCGGTTTATAGATACGCCCGCCGACATCCGCGACAGCTATCAGTATTTTACCGAAGCCGATACTACCAAACTGCGGCAGGCGGGCTACAAAATTCCTTTCTATACGCTGGAAGAAGGCGTGGGGAATTATATACGTCAATACCTCGCTACCGCAAAGACGTTCTAAAGAAATCCCGCTTTTTTACCGCCCTTATTTCCGGAAATCCTGCGTCTGTATTTTCCGGAAATAAGGGCTTTTTCGTGCTTTGGAGATTATGTGGCCCGGGGTTTCAGGCGTGTTGGCAGGTAAATTGTATAAAAGAAGGAGGAACTTTTTACCTCACCCCCATCTTAAAAAACCCACGCTCAAAACTATGTCCGGTTACCACGAATACAAAGCCTGTATCGAAGCCTGCCTGCGCTGCGCTGCCGTCTGCAATCATTGCGCCTCTGCCTGTACGCAGGAAAAAGACGTGAACATGATGGCCCGCTGCATTCAGCTTGATATGGAATGCGCCGCCATCTGCTATGCCGCTGTGCAGCTAATGAGCCTCGGCAGCAGCAAGGCCAAAGACCTGTGTCGCATCTGCGCCGACATCTGCGAAGCCTGTGCCGAAGAATGCGCCAAACACGATATGGAGCATTGCCAGGAATGCGCCCGCGAGTGTCGCCGTTGCGCCGAAGAATGCCGGTTGATGGCCGCGTAACCTGCTGCTTTGCACGAGACTTCTTATCCCTCAAAAATTCCGGAAATTTCCGGAATTTTTTTTTAGAAGAAAGACACCGGCAAGGCCCACCGGCCTCAGAAACCCAGCCCTAAATGAATTCCCAGGCTGATGTGGATGCCTTCCGGGTCGTATCCGATTTCCAGAACCGGGCCAAGTCCAACCTGCCTGACTTCCAGTTCATAAGCGGCCTCAAAGTGCAAAGCGAAATGCGTATGGCCGGGTTGTTCGGTCTCGAATCCCAGGCCGGGCGACACGACGAGGCTCAGGCGGTTGGTTGGTTGATAGCTTGCCAACAGCCCTACGGTATGGTGGCCGTGAGCGCCGAATAAGCGTTCATAACCAATGCCTGTTCCGAACCGCGAGTGTGCGATTTTGCGGATGTAATGCAGGTGAATCCCCACGCCCCAGTTTTTGTCTTCCAAAGAATAGGCCGGTGCCACCGACAAGCCTGCTTCGTTGTGAGAATGGTCATGGTGATGACCGTGTAATGCCTGAGCGGGGCTGTTTTTGGATGGTGTTGCAGATTGGGCACACAGCCGCACCGGAAGGAGCAACAACGCCGCGAAATAAAAGGCTTTAAAGGTCATCAGGCTTTCCGGCGTATCAGGCCGGGGGTTTATGGGCGGCAAAGCTACTCGGTAGTCTGCCTTCCCGGAAATACATTTGCGGCCATGATGCTGCGCCGCGCTTTCCGGAAACTTTCCTTCAATACCCTTGCTGCTGCATTGCTGCTGCTGACCCTCGGCGGCGCGTTTCTGTTTTCGGCCTGGAGCAAGTTTCAGGACATAGACCCTTTTGCCTGGACGCTGCTCGACGCGGGCATTCCCGGCGACAAAACGGCGGCAGTTTCGGCCCGTTTGCTGGTAGGTCTGGAAGCAGCCATTGGCCTGCTGTTGCTGGTGCGCGTTGCTGTTCGCAAAATTGCCCTTCCGCTGGCCACGGTGCTGTTGCTGGGCTTCTCCGGCTATCTGGCCTATCTGCTGGCGCAGCAGGGCAACACCGGCGATTGCGGATGCTTTGGCAGTCTGCTGCCCATGAAGCCGCTGCCGGCGCTGGTCAAAAATGCCTTTCTGCTGCTGGGCATCGGCGTGCTGGCCCGGATGCATGGCTGGCGCGAGTGGACTCCCCGAATGCTTCCCGGCGCGGTGCTGCTGTTGGCTTTTACGGCTCTTCCCCTCTTGCTGCTGCCGGTTTCCAACAAGAAAGAAACCCTGGAACTGGCGCTGCTTCAGGACCGGCGTACCGACCTGTCGAAGGGCAAGCAGGTGGTGGCTTTTCTGAGCCTTGGATGCCCGCATTGTCGCCATGCCGCCCGCGATTTCCGGGAATTTTTTAAAGCCGATGCTACCCTGCCCCTCACGATGATTCTGAACGGCACACCGGAAGAAGCCGAAGATTTTTTCCGGGAGACCGGTGCGCGAAATGTGCCAACGCGCTACGAGACCAATCCGGATGTTTTCCTTCGCCTGGCGGGCCGTTATGTGCCTTCTATCTATTATGTCCGTAATGGCATTATCGAGCGGCGCGTGAGTTACAACACCCTGACTCCGCAGGCCATCCGCCGCTGGGCAGACTCCCAACCGTAATTTCGCACCCCGAAAACGATAGAAATATGGCGCGTTACGCAACAGATACCGAAGATTTTGAAGATCCCGAAGAGATGCCGGAAGAAGGCACGCCGGAACTGCGCGAGCGCCTGCGCCTGACGGTAGATAAAAGGCAAGAACTGCTGCGCATTGATAAGTTCCTGCACAATCGCATCGAGGGCGCTACGCGCAACAAGATCCAACAGGCGCTCGAAGATGGCATGGTGCTTGTTAACGGGCAGCCGGTGAAATCCAACTACAAGGTGCGCCCCGGCGACGATTTGCTGGTTTATGACACCCGCAAGCCGGAGAGTGCCGAGGTGATTGCCCAGGAAATGCCGCTCGATATTGTGTATGAAGATGATCACCTGCTGGTCGTCAACAAGCCCGCCGGTATGGTGGTGCATCCCGGCTGCGGCAATTATGAAGGCACGCTTATCAATGGCCTGGCTTTTTACCTGGGTGCCGAAGCACTCGACAGCGACGACCTGCCGCGTGTGGGCCTCGTGCATCGCATTGACAAAGACACAAGTGGCCTGCTGCTGATTGCCAAAACGCCGGATGCAATGGTGAAACTGGCCGCCCAGTTTAAGGCGCATACCGTCCACCGGCGCTATATAGCACTGGTCTGGGGCGACCTGACGGAAGACGGTGGAACCATCAACGTGCCGGTAGGCCGCGACCTGCGTTTCCGGAAAATCATGGCTACTTTTCCGGATGGCGACCATGGCAAGGAGGCCATTACGCACTACACCGTGCTACGCCGTTTTCATTATGTAACGCTGGCCGAGATGCGGCTGGAGACGGGCCGGACACACCAGATTCGCATTCACATGAAATCCATCGGCCATCCGCTGTTCAACGACGCGACGTATGGCGGCGACCGCATCGTGAAGGGGACGGTTTTTACGAAATACAAGCAGTTTGTAGAAAACTGTTTTGAGACGCTGCCCCGGCAGGCACTGCACGCACGCGAGCTGGGCTTCCGACACCCGGCTACCGGCGAAGAGATGTTTTTTGAAGCGCCCCTGCCCGATGATTTCCGGCAGGTGCTGGAACGCTGGGAGACCTACACCAGCGGCATGACGGCGCAGCTGCGCAAGGGATTGGGCGGATGAGGAAGAGGAGCACGTATTTTCCGGAAATCGCGTCCTGGCGGGCATAAAAGGCGGGTATAAATTCCGGATGAATACCCAGCGGCCCGCCCAATCCTGTTCGGGATTTCCAAAAGAAAATGCTGCTACCCAAAGGCCGAAGCCGAGAGGGCGATGCCCGTTTCAGCCGGTCGGCTTTAGCCGGAATCTGCCTTGCATAAAAAAAGCCCCCGACATTTTAAATGTCGAGGGCTTTGTAGGGAAGACAGGGCTCGAACCTGCGACCCCCTGGTCCCA
>DDEO01000014.1 GCA_002336725.1 Bacteroidetes bacterium UBA1952
GATTTTTCGCTCTTTAAAAAAAGCACGCGCCGCGGTGGCGCGTGCTTTTTTCTAAAAAGAGAAGCCTTGTGCAGCAGGGCGGCGATTAGAATTTTACCTTTTGCCGACCCTCGTAATGAACCCGCACCGGCAGCGTGAAACCGCCTCTTCCGGCGCGCACCGTGCCGTCGAGTTTTACGTTTACCTCGCGCTGTGTAAGAAGATCTACGGCGTTGCCCAGCACATTGTTGATGTCAAGCGAAATGGCTACCGGCAAAACGAAGGTATCCCGCGCCGGCACTTCCTGCGAGCTGAGCATTCTGGCTGTGCCTGCGGGCCGGCTATTGATATAAGCCTTCAGGTCGGCATCGCGGAAGGTCATCGGGAAATCGTTGGGATTGTAGAGTTTCAGGTCCATGCCAAGTTGCAGCCCTTTGGTAGAGACGCTGCCGATAAAGACGCGATCCACCCCTTTGTATTGCAGTGCTTTGGGCTGTGCGCAGGAAGCCAGCGCAACAATCAGGGCCAGCAGCAGGAGTTTTGTGTTTTTCATACGCAGTTTGTTGTAAAAGTATGCCGCAATATTTCCGGAAATGCAGCCTTCCGGAGCCTTGCGCACCGGGCATCATAACCGATGGATAATCCTCGGCGGGAGAAACGGGATTTTCCTAAAAAAAGCATTTGGCCCTGTCCGAAAAATGCAGCCGCTGAAACGGCCCCCTGTTTGCCCTGCAACCCGGGCGGAGGTTCATGCGCCTGTTTCAAAATACCGCAGCATCCCGCCCAGGTCGAGCCGGGGATGTTGTTTTTGCAGTGCCAGTGCTTTGGCGTGCATCTGTGCCAGAAAAGCCTGGTGCGCCGCCGTTTCCGGAAATCTGGAGCGGTGTGTGCGGGCGATGTGCAGCGCAGTCATTTCTTCTAATAAAGGCCGGTCGGCGGGTGCCATCCAGTGTTCTACGAATTGCTCCCACACATAACTTGTTGCGGCGTGGTTGGGATGAATCAGATCCAGATCGTAAAAACGGTAGTCGCGCAGCACGTCCACCACCAGTTCATAAGCCGGAAAATAGAGGCATTTTTCCGGAAATTGCTCGCATAAGGTATGCACCGCATCGAGGAGTCGGCCCTTGGAGCGGTTGTTGGCAACGGCACCGTCGCGGGCGTGGCGCACCGGCGAAACGGTAAAAACCACGCGCACTGCCGGTCTTTCGGCAAACAATTTTTCCAGCAATGCCCGCCAGGTATTTACTATCTCTTCGGTAGAGAGCAGCTTTTTCTCAAAATGCTGCCCCGGTGCGCGGTGGTTGTTGGCCACGGGCATTCCACCTTCGCGCAGCACATATTGAAACGAAGTGCCCAAAGTGATGATAATCCATCGGGCTTCCTGCAGGAGCGTAAAAGCTGCGCTGGTAGCGGCGTTCATCGCTGCGAGCGCCGCCTGTGCGTCTATGTGCGAAAAACGGCTGTGGTGCTGCCAGCTATTCCAAAGGCCGTGCAGCGGAAACAGATCGGCTTCCTGCCACCGGCGGTTTGAAAGCACGTTTTCCAGCGCCTGCGCAGTGCTGACGGGGTTGAATAAAATGCCCTGTGGGTTTGAGGCAATCGCAAAGCCGCCCTGTGCCAGCCGGCTGCTGATGTGTTCGGTAAAACAGGAGCCAAGCAGCAGGATTTTGTCGGAATGGCGGATGCGTTCCGGCGGCGGCGAAAGGGTGATGGGCAGCAGGAAATTCATGGTGTGGTAGCAGCGGCGAAGGGAGCGCCGCGCCATTTACAGGCCCTTACTCGGCAGCCACCTTCCATTTGGTTTTATAGGTCTTTTGATATTCCGGAAAAGCAATCGGATTGGAGCCGGTGTTGTGGCCTTCCGTGAGGTAGGTCAGGATGGTCTCTATCGTCGGCACGTCGAGGTAGCCGGGAATGGCCTGTGGGTTCTGAAAGCCCGGCTCCAGGATGACGGTGCTCGGGTAGCTCATCTGTCCGCGCAGCAACTCTATGGCCAGCCGGTTGGTCTTGGAGCCTTCTTCGCGCTCCCACACCTTCCCGACAAAGCGAACGGGCTGATCGGTCTCGGCGTTGAACTTTACGGGGTAGAAATTCTTATTGATATAAGCCGCCACTTCGGGGCTGGAGAAGGTCTTGCGATCCATCACCTTGCACCATCCACACCAATCGGTATAGACATCCATAAAAACACGGCGCGGCTCTTTCTGCATCGCCACCTGCACTTCGTCGAAGCTCATCCAGCGGATGCCGCCGTCTTTGCCTTCGCCGCCGGCAAAGGCGGTGGAACAGGCCATCAGAAAGAGCAGTGCAAAGGAGAAAATCTTTTTCATAATCCGGGAGGAAACCGCTCAGACACCGGTGGGGCCTGACGGTTTATTTCAAAGGTAGCCTGCACCAGACATCTGTTTAAAAAATTTTCGCCGAGGCCCTCCTTTTTCCGTCAGAGCGGCGTAACTTGTAATGCTTATGCGTGTCCTTCTTTTTTTCTGCTCGCTGCTGTTTTGCGCCCTCGCCGCCAGCGCCAAAACCGGTGTGTTTACCGATTTTGCCGAGGCGCTCCGCACGCCCGATCAGGTGCGCATTCTGCGGATACCGATGCGCGGCCTCGATTCCTTGCCCGATGTGTTCGACCGCTTCCCCAATCTGGAGGAACTGAACGCCTCTACCAACCGGCTGACCGCGCTGCCGCCCACGCTCTGGACCTGCGCCAATCTGAAAAAACTTGACCTGCAACAGAATAAACTCACCGCTCTTCCGGAAGACCTCGGGAGGCTTTCGCGCCTGCAATATCTCTCGCTTTCGCGCAACCGCCTCACGGCCCTGCCGCAAACTATCGGGCAGCTTTCGCAACTCCGGGAGCTTTATCTCTCTCAAAACGAACTGGCCGCACTTCCGGAAAGCATCGGCAATTTGCGCAGCCTGGTGTTGTTGCTGGTTAATTCCAATCAATTAAAATCGCTGCCGGCTTCTTTTGTAACGCTCTCCCGGCTGGAAATCGCCGACCTGTCGCGCAATGCGCTGGAGACCCTGCCGGAAGACTGGAGCGGACTTAAAAACCTGCAAATGCTGTATCTGGGATACAACAGCCTGAAAGAACTGCCCTGGTCTTTGGGCGCTTTGCAACGCCTGCAGGAGCTGGATGTGGTGCGGTCGGGTATCCTGCGGATGCCCAATTCGCTGGCCGATATTCAGCGGCTGGAGCGCGTGTATATCGACGAACGCACGATGCCCTTTTTTCAAAACCCACGCTTCGAAAACCGGCAGCAAATCATTATCGGCAATAGTTCGATGCAGCCCCGGCAATACGGGAATTAAGACCATTTAGACCGCTAAATCATGCATCGCGTTAGCCTCACC
>DDEO01000167.1 GCA_002336725.1 Bacteroidetes bacterium UBA1952
TGATGAAGGTTGATGAGGTTGATGAGAGTTGATGAGGGTTGATGAGAGTTGATGAAGGTTGATGAGGTTGATGAGAGTTGATGAGGGTTGATGAGAGTTGATGAAGGTTGATGAGGGTTGATAGATTTCCGGAAAAATCCCCGTCGTTTGCAGGACAGCCGTGTTCCATCCCAATTCATGAAACATGGAACATGACACATGAAACATAAAACATGAACAAGGACAGTAAAATTTACATCGCGGGTCATCGCGGCATGGTAGGCTCGGCCATTGTGCGCCGCCTCGAAGCCGACGGCTATCGCAACCTGATTACCCGCACTTCTGCCGATCTGGACCTGCGCCGACAGGCAGATGTGGAAGATTTTTTCCGGAAAGAAAAGCCCGAATACGTGGTGCTGGCGGCGGCTAAAGTGGGCGGTATCCTGGCCAACAATACCTATCGCGCCGATTTCCTGTACGACAATCTGATGCTGGAAGCCAACGTGATCCACGCCGCTGCCCAAAGCGGAACCCAAAAACTACTCTTTCTCGGCTCTTCCTGCATCTATCCGCGCCTCGCGCCGCAGCCGCTGAAGGAAGAATACCTGCTCACCGGTGCGCTGGAGCCGACCAACGAGCCGTATGCCATTGCCAAAATTGCGGGCATCAAACTCTGCGAAGCCTACCGCGATCAGCACGGCTGCAATTTCATATCAGCCATGCCCACCAACCTGTATGGGCCGGGCGATAATTACCACGCCGAAAATTCACACGTCATCCCCGGCCTGCTGCGCCGCTTCCACGAGGCAAAGGAAAACGGCGACACCGGCATCACCATCTGGGGAACCGGCACGCCGCTACGCGAATTTTTGTATGTAGATGACCTGGCCGATGCGTGCGTGTATCTGTTGGCGCATTACGACGAAAAGCTTTTCGTCAATGTCGGGTCGGGTACGGAAGTCTCTATCCGGGAACTGGCCGAGACGATTGCCGGGGTAACCGGCTTTTCCGGTGCGTTGCATTTCGACGCGACCAAACCCGACGGCACGCCGCGCAAGCTCATGGACAGCAGCCGGATGTGGGAGATGGGCTGGCAACCCCAAACGGCGCTCCGCGAAGGATTGCAAAAAGCCTATGCCTGCTTTCTGGAAGAAAATTTCCGGAAATAACGGCTCTGCCACAGTCTCTCCACCTTCTGTTTTAGAGCCGGTTTTCTCTCCGATTTCCGGAAATTCCCGCTACCAGTTGGCACCGCCCAGGCCTGCCTTGATGCGATAGAGCGTTTTGCCGATGGGGCTGTTGAGCAGATAATACAGCGTGTCGAGGCGCAGTTTCCAGAAGGCTTGTCTGAGCGGCGCTTTATAATAGCGGCGGAATACCTGCCGGCCTTCGGCCATTGCTTTTTGGTAGGCCGTCGTGCTGATGCCATCGGGGTCGAAGGTGGCCAGCGGCGCATCGAGAAAAGTATTTTTCTCATCGGCAATGCGGCACAGGAAATCGTAGTCCATGGAGTAGCGCAGCGTCGTATCAAAGCCGCCGCGCCGTTCAAAAACGCCGCGCCGCACATACATTGTCTGGTGGGCAATGCTGCGCATCCCGCGATAGAGCTTTGCTTTTTCAAACGGCTTGCCGACCAGCACCCATTGTCCGCCCCGGAAGAGATGCACCTTTCCGTTGAGCCATTGCAGGCTTTCATCTGCGCTAAACGCTTCCGTTACCTGTTTCAGAACGGTGGTGTCATAAAACGTGTCGCCGCTGTTCATAAACACGTTGATATCGCCCCGGAAGTTTTGGATGCCTTTGTTGAAAGCATCGGCGATGCCCTTGTCGCGCTCGCAGAGCCAGCGGCGGTAGGCGGGCTGCGGCGTGTTTTCGAGCCACGCGCGGATGCGGCCATCGGTGGAGCCGTCAATCACCAGATGCTCGAAGGGCGGCGTTTCCTGCGCATCGGTGGACGCACAGGTTTTTTGCAGGTCTTCGGGGTTGTTGAAGCAAATAGTGATGACGGAGATGCGGTTCATGGCCGGGCAAATTTCCTTTCTAAAACGCATACGAGGGCTTCCCAGACGGTTTCTATAACTAAAGAAAGTTCATGGTCGTTACTTTTTGGAACCGGAAAAAGCAACCAGACGATTTTGTAAAACTCATTGCAGCGGGTAATGTGCTTCCACGAAGCCTATACGTTTCCGGTCGGCCGGAAACGCAGCCAGCTAAGTAGCATCAGCAACTTGGAAGCGATGCCCTTTTGCAGCGTTTTCGTAGAAAATCTTTGTTGGAAACGAATGATGGCAAGGAGTGCTTCCGGAATGGGCTTTCCCTGGCTATGGCTTTCCAGATCTGTTACCGAACGGATTTTAAGGTTTCGTATCAACCGCCAGCAGGCATCGTAGGCAAAAATATTCCTGTAGAAAAAAGGCCAGTTCTGAAACAAGTCCAGATATTCCGGAATTTCCACGGCCGGGTTCCGGAAATAAACGTGCGTTGCCTGCCCGCCATGGATGCATATAGAGATAGCCGGCGCTGCAATGGCCTCAAAGCCGGTTCCGGATTTAAGCATCCGGATATAGCCGTCCAGATCCACTAACCATTTCATGTGCGGCTGGTAGGGCAGCAGGCAGTCGCGCCGGATGAGCGTAACACTTGGCGGCCCGATAACATTATAAGTGAGCAGGCTAAAGGCCGACTGCCGCAGGAGCGCCAATTGCCAATTGGCAGCCCGGACCCGTCTTTTTTCGCCCGTTTCCTCATCCACGTTGTAGTAGGCTGAGAAAACAAAACCGGCTTTTGTTTTCCGGGCCGCTTCGGCAAAGCACGCCAGTCCGTTTGCATCGGTAAACCAGTCGTCGTCGTGGATGAGCTTCAGCCACTGGCCACGGGCTTTTTGCAGGGCTGCGTTCCAGTTGTCGCCCATCTCGGTTTTGGGGTTGTTCAGGTGGTAATGGATGGCAAGCGCCGGGTACTCCTGGGCCAGCAATTCCACCTGATTGTCGTCGCTGTTATCGGTGATGATAATCTCAAAATCCCGGAAGGTCTGCATTGCAATACTATCCAGCAGCCGGCGCAGCAGGTGAACCCGGTTACGAGCCGGAATGCAGATAGAGATAAACGGGGCTACAGACATGCGCTACTGGAATACAACGGCCTGAATAAAGGTTTCCGGAAATCCTTGTGAGAAAGGCAAACCGGAAATTTCCGGAAATCGGACCATGAGAATTAAAAATCCGACTGCCATCAGGACGGCGAAAATAAGACCTGTCAGCTTGTTACCAGTACGGTGAAAGCAGACCGACACAGCGCACAAAAAAGCCGGAGCGATTTTGAGAAAATTTCTGTCCCTTTTCAAACAAATAAGCACCGTATAGATACCGGTATTTTATCTTGCACTTAAATAATCCCGATGAAAAGAGTGCTTTGGCTTTTGCTGTTTTTAAATTTGTTGGCAGCAACAAGGAGCATGGCGCAGCTTCCTGCCTGGCTTCCCACCAACGCACTGGCGGCCTGGTATCCGCTCAACGGATCGGCCAATGATTTTTCCGGAAACGGCAATCACGGCACTGCCTACAACACCGCAAGCGCAGCCAGCCATCTGGGCGTGCCCGGCGCGGCATACCGTTTCAACGGCACAAACAGCTACATCCACATTCCACCATCGGCATCACTGAATATCAACGGGTCGGTATCCATCAGCGTGTGGGTGAGAGCCGCCTCGACTGCGCCGGCTTCTTCGCAACAGATTTTCTGGCGGGGCGATCTGGTAGCCGCCTACGACCCTTATACCCTTTCTACCCTGAATGGCTTCTATTGCTATCGCCGCGACGGCCTTACCATAGACACGCTGCTGTGGCCGCTTACCAACACCGTTTTCCACCATATTGTAGGCATATACGACAGCAGCGCCAACACCTATAAGATGTATGTGGACGGCGTTTTGCGCAATACCAAAAGCCACTACAACCCCGTGCAATACCCCACCGCCACCTTCTGGAACATGATTGGCGCGGTGGACAACGGCAACTGGCAAAACTTTGCCGGCGACCTGGACGAGCTGGCCGTCTATGCCCGCCCGATTACGGAATGCGAGATTCAGCAACTTTACACCCATCAGCTTCAGGGGCCTGCCATTGCCACGCAACCAGCGAACGCCAACAGCACCATTGGGCAATCGGTAACCTTTCAGGTCGTTTCTCCCTTGGCCGGCGTGGCGTATCAATGGCAGAAAGCCACCGGCAGCGGGCCGTTTACCAATATTGCCAATACACCGCCCTACAGTGGTGCAAACACGCCGGCGCTGACCATCAATCCGGTATCGGCGACGCAACTGGGCGAACGCTATCGCTGTGTGCTCACGTCTTCGCTTGCCTGCCCTTCCATCACCAACACGGTTGCCATTCTTCCACTGCCCGGCGGCTGCGGCGCGGTTGCGAATCTCCCCGATACGGTGCGCAAGTGCAGCCTGGGAACCGTTGCATTGCAGCCTACGCTGACACCGGGCGCTTATGTGCCTTTTGATACTTTCTGGATGCCCGCTGCCGGCCTTTCCAACCCAAATATTATCAACCCCACCGTGCTGCCCAATGCAGCTGCCGGTTACTATTACCTGCATGTGCTTGCCGATGCCGGAAATAATCTGGTTGCGAATGGCGATTTCAGCAATGGCAATACTGGCTTCACCAGCGACTATATCTACGCAACGAACGGCGGCCCAACCGGTATGTTGCCCGATGGATACTACGGCGTAACCAACAACCCGGCCAATCTGCACAGCCTGTGGCCCCCGATGGGAGACCACACCACCGGAAACGGGCAGATGATGTGCGTGAACGGCTCGCAGACTCCCAACACGAACGTATGGTGCCAAACGGTTTCGGTGCAGCCCAATACCACTTACAACTTCTCTGCCTTTGTAGCCACAATTACCAGCCAGAACCCGGCCATACTTCAGTTTAACATCAATGGTACGTTGTTGGCCGCGCCTTTTACCGCACCTGCGACACAAGGGGTGTGGGTTCCCTTTAATACTACCTGGAGCAGCGGGTCGGCCACAACGGCGACTATCTGTATTACCAACCAAAACACAGTGCCCATCGGAAACGACTTCGCGCTCGATGATATTTCGCTGCGAAAAGTGTGCGAAATCGTGGACTCCTTTTACCTGCTACCGGTGGCAGGATTAAGCGCGACGCAGAACCTGAAGCTTTGCAACGGAACGTCCTACACCTTCGGCGGCAACACCCTCTCGGCAGCCGGCACTTATATCCACACCTTCGCGACCACTGCCGGCTGCGATTCCACCGTTACGCTGCATCTCGCCTACGTCTCATCTTTCGACACCACGCTACAGGTAGGCCTCTGCCCCGGAAAAAGCTATTCTTTTGCCGGCAACAACCTGACCACTGCCGGAACCTACAAGCATACTTTCAAGAGCGCCGGCGGCTGCGACTCCAACGTTACCCTCGTTTTGTCTTTCTGGAATATCGGCAGCGACACCACACGGATAGCGGCCTGCCAGGATACCATCTTCTACTTTGGCGGTACGCTGGTGAATGCGCCGGGAACTTATTCCGGAAAATTCACCAGCCAGCAGGGCTGCGATTCGATGGGTACGCTTGTTTTCGAAAGAGTGCAGCCGCCCTTTGTGGGCTTTAGCAGCACGCCTGCCGGAACCGCCCTAAACATACCTTTTGCCTTTGCCAACCTGTCGCAACGCGCCGTCCGGTATCTGTGGAGCTTTGGCGACGGGGAGACGAGCAGCGAGGCAGAACCGGTTCATCAGTATTTGCGCAGTGGCACATACCATGTTTGCCTCACCGGCTGGAGCAGCGAAGGCTGTCGCGAAGTGAGCTGCCAGGAAGTAACGGCAGAAGTGCGGCTCAATATTGAGGTGCCCACTGCCTTTAGTCCCAATGGCGACGGGCGAAACGACGTGTTGTATGCAAGAGGCGGCGGCGTGAAGAGCTTTACCCTTGCCATTTACAACCGCTGGGGCCAGAAGGTTTTTGAGACCAACGACCTGAAGAAAGGCTGGGACGGCGCGTTCAACGGTACGCCGATGAGCAATGAAGCGGTTGCCTATATGCTAAACGCTACTTTCATAGACGGTTCGCAGATAAGCCGGCAGGGCAATATCACGGTGCTGCCATAGCGGGCTGGCCCGACCCTTGGGACGTTGGACGCGGCGTTGTTGGAACCCTGGACTTGAAAACAAGGTTTATCATTTCTGTTGCACCTTGCAAGGCTTTTAAAAACCCAGACGCGCCAAGCGTCCGAATCTTCCTCCATGTTCCGCAGATTTTTTGGCCACGTAGGCCGCTTTTCGATGATGCTGGCCGGCGGCTTCACCCGTCCGGAAAATACCCGGCTCTACTGGCGCGAGTTTATGACCCAGTGCATCGACATCGGCATCCGCTCGCTGCCCATCGTGCTGATTATCTCGGTGTTTCTGGGAATGGTGCTGACGGTGCAGACTTCTTACCAACTGCTCTCGCCGCTCATCCCGCGCCACGTCATTGCCGGCGTGGTACGCGACTCCACCATTCTGGAACTGTCGCCCACCGTGGTCAGCATTGTGCTGGCCGGCGTGGTAGGGTCTAAGATTGCTTCGGAGCTGGGTAATATGCGGGTGAGCGAGCAGATAGACGCGCTGGAAATCATGGGTATCAACACCAAAGCCTACCTGGTGATGCCCAAAGTGCTGGCCGCCGTGAGCATGATTCCGCTCCTGATTGTGATTTCCATTGCCGTAAGTATTGGCGGCGGCTATATGGCCGGAACACTGAGCGGCATCCTGACGAGCGAGCAGTTTGAGCGCGGACTGATGCAGAAGTTCGTGCCTTTTAATGTGTGGTTTGCCCTGATAAAAGCCTTTGTATTTGCATTTCTAATCTCCACCATTCCGGCCTACTTCGGCTATCATGTGCAGGGCGGCGCACTGGAAATCGGACGGGCCTCTACTACGTCAGTTATCGTTACCTGCATCCTGATTCTCTTTGCCGATTATGGCCTTTCGGTACTGCTGCTGTGAGAGGCCAAATACACAAGAGGTATAAGGGGCGCTCAAACAGAAGCCGTTGATGGAGGATTGGGGCTGCCAGGAGCCTCGTAGAAACCTATAATATTTCCGGAAATTTTATGGGTTTTTCCGGGATTTTCCACGCACACGGCCCCATTCTTATAAATCGGCATCCTTCGGTTCGGCAGGGTCTGCCGGGTCGGCGGGGTCTTTGAGGTTTTTCCCGGTTTCGGTGCGGGAAGGTTCTGCAGCACCTTCCACAACGGCGTATTCCGAGAGGATACCGTAGATTTTAAGGGAAATATCCTGCTTCAGGTCTTCTTCTTCTGCCTGCCCCAGCGACGGCATGGGCAGGTGATAGGTAATCATCAATTCGATAGTCGCCCGGCCAAAAGTGCTGATATTTACGTCCACCGGCTGGCGTACATTTTCGGTTTGGGCAATGCGTTTTTCGAGGGTTTGCATTAATCCTTTGAGTGCATCCGACGGCAGGTCGTTGCGCAAAAGAACCTTGAGCTGTACACGGCTGCGGATGCGTTTGGAGAGATTTTCCAGGTTCTGGCCCACGAGTGTACGGTTGGGAATCACAAACATAGAGCCGTCGGAGTGGCGCAGGCGGGTGCTGCGGAAACCAATCAGTTCTACGCTGCCCTCGAGTGTGCCGATGCGGATGCTGTCGCCCGTCTGGAAGGGCTTGTCGGTGAGGATGACAAAGGCGGCGAAGAAGTTTTCCACGCTTTCCTTGGCGGCCAGGGCGATGGCCACACCGCCGATACCGAGGCCGGCGATGAGGGCCGGGATATTGACGTTGAAGACGCTGCCCAGCACCCAAAAGGCGGTGAGCGTCCAGAGAATGATTTTGGTTACATCCCGCATGAGCGGAAACAACTGCCGCCGTTCCGTTTCGCCGTTTTCGAGGGCCTCCTGAATTTGAATGCGGAAGATATAATCGGTTGTCCGGGCCAGCACAATGGCCAGTTGGAGGATGATAAAGAGATGGAAAAACCGGTCGGCAATGTCGAGCAGCGTCAGGGTAATGGCCTTACTTGTGCCGTCGGCAGGGCGGGCATAAATCACGAAGTTGAACGGCCATGCGAGCCGCAAAACGGCTACATAATAAAGCACCAGCGATAGCAGCTTGCCAATCGGGTCGCGGGCAACTTCAGAATAGGCGTGCTTGTGCCTGCGATGGGAAAATTTAAAGATGAGCGAGGACACCACTTTTGCAACAAGCGCAGCCATGGGGCGGGCCGCAAAAAGGGCCAGCAACACACACACACCGGCCACCACCCAGTCGCTGGTGCGGTTGTGGAGAAATGGGGCGTTCCATTTATCCCAGTCTATGGAGTTGAGGCGGGTCGATTGGAAGAGGAGCATAAGGGTAAGGTTGGAGCCTTCGGCTTGGATGATGTTGGACGCTTCGCCGTTGGATAATCTTGGAATCCTTCGGATGTTGGATAGTGCTGGAAGAAGTTAGAAAAAGAGCAGCAACTCTAAAATCGTGCAAGGTTGCCGCCATCTACCAGCTTAATACAAAATACAAACCAAGCCGGAGGCTCCGGCAGCACAGTTGTTCATCCGCCAGAGGTGGCCCCACATTTCCAACGGCGCAGCACTTCCAAGCCAAAGGCTCCAACAGCGCAGCCTCCAACATTCCCAACAGCGCAGCCGTCCAACGGCGCTTCGCGCCTTATACCGCTACCTTAAAATCGCGCAGCGCGTCATTGAGCGAGGTTTTCAGGTCGGTGCTCGCTTTGCGTTGACCGATGATGAGGGCGCAGCTCACGCCGTATTCGCCGGCGGGGAATTTCCTGGTATAATTTCCGGGAATCACCACCGAGCGGGCGGGAATGCGGCCCTTGTATTCTACTGGCTCCGGCCCGCTCACGTCAATAATTTTGGTGGATTGGGTGAGTACTACGTTCGCACCGAGCACGGCTTCTTTTTCTACCCGCACGCCTTCTACCACAATGCAGCGCGAGCCGATGAAAGCGCCGTCTTCGATGATGACCGGCGCGGCCTGCAAAGGCTCCAGCACGCCACCAATGCCTACGCCGCCGGAAAGATGCACGCCCTTGCCGATTTGCGCACAGGAACCCACCGTGGCCCAGGTATCCACCATCGTTCCTTCGTCCACATAAGCACCCAGATTGACATAAGACGGCATCAGCACACAGCCCGGCGCGATATACGCGCCGTAGCGGGCCACCGCATGAGGAACCGCACGAACGCCCAACTCGGCATAGCCGGTTTTGAGCAGCATCTTATCGTAAAACTCAAAGGGCGGCAGTTCCCAGGTTTGCATTTGCTGCACGGCAAAGTAGAGGAGAATGGCCTGTTTCACCCATTCATTCACCTGCCACTCGGCCCCCACCGGTTCGGCTACGCGCAGCCGACCTTTATCCACTTCTTCGATTACGGCGCGCACGGCGTCGGCATATTCGGGGTTTTGAAGGAGCGTGCGGTCGGTAAAAGCGGCTTGGATGAGGGATTGCATAGTGGGTGCGAAAATAGGGAAAGGGGGCGGGGAAGATGGAAGAGGATCAGTATAAAGGGAATAATTTCCGGAAAATGGATTGCTTTTTAGAGATATTTCAAATGGTCATTGCTACGTGTCTTTTTTGCTTTAGCTTTAATATGAAATCCGTGGGTAGATACAACTCTATAAAGGGATGTTTGCGCTGCGCTTTTTCTTGATTCCTTAAACGTCTCTTTATGGAAAATAATCCTTCTTATGCAACCACCGGCGCTTTGTTCTTAGAGAGCGATAAAGGCGGCGAGGCAGTGCTTTATAACCTGACCGGCACTAAAATCTGGCAGCAGCGTATTGTTTCCGGAAAAACAGCGGTGCAGTTGCCTTCCTCCCTGGCAGCGGGGGTGTACTTGGTGCGCTTCGTGGCTGCCGACGGCGCTGTTTCCCAAACCCGCTTGACTTACCAACCCTAATAAGCTGAAGATGAAAAATAGATTTTTGATGGCGCTGCTCTTTTTGAGCAGTACCATCCCCTGCAGGTGTTGTGCGCAAAGCCTGTACGGCAACTATTATCACGACATGGACAGCGTTAGCAATTTAGGGGTTGCCGTTCGTAGGTTAACCAATGGTCACTTATTTCTCTTTGGCGGCGGTGGTTACTATCCCACCAGCAGCTACGTTCGCTTAGGCGGCATTGTACTATCCGCCAGAGGCGATTCTTTGCTAGAGTATCACCTGCAAAACCGCCCACCCGCCAACTTTTACCACACCGATTTTGGTACTCTGCTTCCGCAGGCAAACGAAGACATCATTACGCACCAAAGTCTTAGTTATCCCTCTACCCCAGCCAAGAACTACAAAACAGCTAACGCATCGATAGTGCGGTTTAATCCCAACGGCGACACCGCTTGGGTAAAGACCTATACCGATACCAATACCCTCTGGCAGGCGCCCTTTGGGCTTTCGCAAAGCAGCTTGGATGGCAGCTTTGTGATGAGCGGTCTGCAATACCCCGCCACCAGTTTAAGTTCGGTTGGGTTTTTGATGTTTCTGGACAGCGCTGCCAATCTGAAGCGGCAGAAGGTGTTCTATAACCCAGCAGTCAGTAATGCGGCGCTAAACTTCATCCAACGGGCTGCCTTCCTGCCCGATGGTAAAAGAGTGCTGGCAACATGTGCTGCCCGCACCGACTACACCACGCCCAACGGCCTTTCCTACTCTAAATTTCATCCCTGGCTCTTTATCTGCGACACTCAGGGTGCTATCCAGAAACAGCGGGTGCTGCCCCAGCGTTATCAGGGGGGCGGCAGAAGCCCCTTCGCCGGTATTGACCAAAACGGCGGCTTCTACATGGTCGGCTCGCTGGATACGCTACTGGACCCCTACGGGCAGCTATCCAGCCCCTACAACGATCCACCTTTTCTGATGCACTTAGACACCAATCTGAACACCGATTGGGTGTTCTGGGTCGGCGATAGCATCCATTCCTATTATCTCTACACCATAAAACAGCTTCACAACAATAATTACCTAATTATAGGCAAAACCTACGTTCCCGACAGTCCGGGCAGCGCAGGCTGGTTAGCGGTGGTAAACACTGACGGCACGTTGAAGTGGAGCAGAAGATATCACAAAAGCACGCAGTGGAACCACGTGCTCTACGACGCAGTAGAGAACGCAGACGGCTCTATTACCGCCGTAGGTTCGGGCAAAAGCGATACTTCCTCTGCGCAAACTTCTTACGACCTGTGGGTGCTCAACGTGGACAGCCTGGGCTGCGAAGGGCCGGGGATTTGCAGTGGAAATTTGGGTGTGGAAGAAGGGCCGCCCTTAGCAAAAGCAGTCGGCTTTAAAATCTACCCCAACCCAACCACCGGCGCATTGTTTCTGGAGAGCGATAAAGGCGGCGAGGCAGTGCTTTATAACCTGACCGGCACTAAAATCTGGCAGCAGCGCATTGTTTCCGGAAAAACAGCCGTGCAGTTGCCCCAGGCCTTGGCAGCGGGGGTGTACATCGTGCGCTTCGTGGCTGCCGACGGCGCTGTTTCCCAAACCCGCCTAACCTATAATCCCTAAACAGCAGCGACCGATGAAAGCAACTTTTGGAGCAAAGGATTGGGTATAAACAATTCGCCAATCGGCATAACCACCTGTAAAACCTTTGTGGCTCGCGTTCTGCTTCCGAAACCTTGCCGCTAAGGCATCTATCGTGTGGCCGATATAATACCGGTTTTTCTGTGCAGCCTGCAAGATGTAGAAAAGCCGCCAGGAGATAGAAATAAAAAAGCCTCGTCGTTATGACGAGGCTTTTTGAGAGTGGAAGCACACGGGTTCGAACCGCGGACCCCCTCGGTGTAAACGAGGTGCTCTGAACCAGCTGAGCTATGCTTCCGTCCCGTTTGGGAGTGCAAATATAAAACCAGAACTTTCAATCCGCCAAAACTTTTTTGAAAAATTTTTTCGTCTGCCGGCTCAAGCTGCTCTTTCCGGAAAATCAGCAGCTTTTAAAGACTCGTCAAGTCAGACCCGCAACTCGTACGCGGACTTGACAAGTCGGCGGGGAAAGGCTACGGAATATCCAGATATTTATGTGTTTGCAGCGAGAGCGTCCATTTGGGATTTTCCCGGACATATTCCAGAATCATCGGTGTCAGCGCGTCGCGCTTGCTCCATTCGGTTTGCAGATACAGGCGGCAATCGGGCGAAACGAGCGCGGCGTATTTTTCGGCCCAGGCAAAATCGGAGCGGTTGAAAACTACAATTTTCAACTCGTGGGCCAGCGGCAACACTTCGGGCAGCGGGGCTTTAAACTTCTTCGGCGAGAGCGTTATCCAGTCCAGATTTCCGGAAATCAGGCCCGTTCCTGCGGTTTCAATATGAATGCGAAAGCCGGCTTCTTTCAGCCCGGCGGTCAATGCCGTGAGGTCGTGCATCGTCGGTTCGCCACCGGTGATGACGGCCAGCCGCCCCGGATGCGCCGAGGCCGCCGCCACAATTGCTGCCACCGTCAGCTGCGGATGCGCGTCCATAGGCCAGCTTTCTTTTACATCGCACCACACGCAGCCTACGTCGCAGCCGCCCAGCCGGATAAAATAGGCCGCCCGGCCGCTATACGCCCCTTCGCCCTGAAGGGTGTAGAAATGTTCCATTACGGGGTAGATCATGAGTGTTGGATGCCCTGTGGGCGTTGGAGGCTTCGCTGTTGGAATGCTCCGCTGTTGGACGCACTTCGTGCCGTTGGAGCCTTCGGCTTCTTTTTAAACCATTAAAGAGGGGGAACGGTTGGATGCGCTGGCTTTTATTTGAATGATTTAAAGCGATAGCGAGAAAGTATGGCGCAAGTAGCCTATCCTAAAAATAAATGGTTGTGAAAAAGTGCCTCTTCTTATTTGTACGAAATCTTTGTCATCCTTGAAAGGATCTCTTCTGTTTTTCCTTTAAAAAAGGAGCAGTGAAGAGATTCTTTGCAGAATGACAAAGAAGATGTCGCATCTTCTGGATAGGCGCAAAGTAGCCCGCCGCGCACGGTCTCAAAACCCTGAAAGGAATGGATTACAGGGCGTCTTATCCCAACTGAAGCCGAAGGCTCCAACGTGAAACGTCCAACATCATCCAACGCTGAAGGCTATCCAACATGCGCAGCGCCCTGCCACGCCCGCAGCGTGTTCATCATCAGTCCGCAAATGGTCATCGGGCCAACACCTTTGGGAACCGGCGTGATATAAGAACATTTAGGCGCAACTTCATCGAGATCCACATCGCCTACCAGCCGACTGCCCGATTTGCGCGACGCGTCGGCAATGCGGTTGATGCCCACGTCAATCACAATAGCGCCTTCCTTCACCATGTCGGCAGTAACGAATTTCGGCTTGCCGATAGCGGCCACAATAATATCCGCCTGAAGGCAAAGGTCTTTGAGGTTTTGGGTGCGCGAGTGGGTGAGCGTAACGGTGGCATTGCCGCCTTCACCGGCGCGGCTCAGCAGGATGCTCATCGGCGTGCCGACGATATGCGAGCGACCAATCACCACGGCGTGTTTTCCGGAAACATCGATGCCATATTCCTTTAGCAAGAGCTGAATGCCATAGGGCGTGGCGGGCAGAAAGGTGGGTTGGCCCAGCACCATATTGCCCTGCGAAACAGGGTGAAAACCATCCACGTCTTTGGCGGGCGAAATGGCGTTGATAACCGCCTTTTCGGAGATATGCTTCGGCAGGGGAAGCTGCACCAGAATGCCGTCAATTCCGGAATCTTCGTTGAGTTCCTCAATGATTTGAAGCAATTCCTCTTCAGAAATATCTGCGCTGTGCCGAATCAGGGTAGAGTCGAAGCCCAGTGCTTCGCAGGTTTTTACCTTAGAACCCACATACACCTGCGAGGCCGCGTCTTCGCCAATCAGCACGGCTGCCAGATGCGGCGCACGTCCTCTTTTTCCCTTTTCTGCCGCCGCTTCTTCGCGAATGCGTTCCTGGATACGCTGCGCCGTTGCGGCGCCATCAAGAATTTGCATGGGCGCGAAGGTACGTAGGGGCGACCCTTGTAGTCGCCCTGTTCAAGGCGTGAAGGATAAAAGTAGAAAGTATCAAGTAGAAAGTATCAAGTAGAAAGTATCAAGTAGAAAGTATCAATGCCAATCAAGGGTTGAAAGCTA
>DDEO01000233.1 GCA_002336725.1 Bacteroidetes bacterium UBA1952
ATAAAATTTTCGCATACCATTTTTGCCATGCCCTTTGCCATGATCGGGTTTGCGTTGGGCGTTTATAGATTTCCTTCAGGGCAACAGGGAAGCATGAATCAAACAGTAGGGTGGGGACATGCTATCACTAATCTTATCTTTTGGGAAAGAAATGTAAAGCTGTTCCTGCTGGTCATCTTCTGCATGATCTTTGCCCGCAGTGCGGCAATGGCATTCAACCGCTACCTCGACCGTCACTTTGATGCAAAGAACCCACGCACTGCCATACGTGAGATTCCTTCAGGCGTGATCAGGGCAAACAGCGCACTGTGGTTTACCATCATTTGTTGTGTGCTTTTTATGCTCTGCAGCTTCCTGATAAATACGCTTTGTTTTTTGCTTTCGCCTGTAGCATTGTTTGTAGTGCTGGGTTATAGCTATACCAAGCGTTTTACAGCATTGTGCCATCTCGTGCTTGGTCTTGGACTGAGCCTTGCGCCCATCGGTGCATATCTTGCCGTGGCCGGAAGGTTTGACTGGCTGCCGGTAATGTTTTCGCTGACGGTTTTATTCTGGGTGAGCGGCTTCGATATTATTTATGCCCTGCAGGACGAGACCTTCGACCGTGCACATGGGTTGCACTCCATTCCGGAAGCGTTGGGCGGCAGGAACGCCCTGCTCGTGTCGCGGCTGCTGCACTTATGTGCCGCTGCGTTGATTATGGCCGTTGGAATCTATGGAAATCTGCATCCGGTGTATTGGGCCGCTGCGGCGGTATTTATTGGATTGCTGCTGTATCAGCAAAGCATTGTTTCGCCCACCGATCTGTCGCGCGTCAATCTGGCTTTTGGCACTACCAATGGCATTGCGAGCGTGTTGTTTGCCGTGGGAACGATTGGGGCGCTGGTGCTGGGGTGAAGACACGCGGACACCGGCTTTTTTCGCATTAGTTTTGAGGGATGAAATTCATTGATGCCCTGCTTCACGAGATAGAAGGCGCTATTATTTCCGGAAATCTTGTCTCGGTGGAGACAGAGCGCGTCGAACTGAAGGATAATAGCCACGGCAACAGTGAATGGAATGAGGTTTTTAAAACGGTAAACGCTTTTCTAAACCGGAATGGAGGACTTATTCTGATTGGGATTCGGGAAGATTCAAAAACAAAAAAATACAGCGTTCCCGGATTTGATTTCAGCAGCGAAGAGAAACTAAAAACGCTGAAAGACGCTTTCGTGGACGACTCGGGCAGGCCGGTAGATGTATCCCCAAACGTGCAGTATGAAACCCGTAACCTGTTGGGTAAAAAGGTGTTGCTACTCTCGGTAGAGGGACTGGCAGACGATCAGAAATACCTGTTCTTCAAGGGCACCGCCTACGAGCGCATCCTTACTGGCGATCATAAGATTCCGGCACCCAGAATAGAAGCGCAGCAGGAGTATAAAAGAGAACTTACAGACGCACGGGAACTGCGGCCGGTTCCCGGCGCTACCCTTCAGGATCTGGATGTTGATAAGCTAAACGACTATATTCACCTGCTCAATGCAGACGTGCGGGTAGAAACCATCAAGCCAGACATCGAGGCTGCAAGTTCTTTTTTGGAAAGGCAAAATATGCTCCGCCAGGGTGTGCCAACGCTCTTGGGTATGCTGGTATGTGGTAAGCACCCGGCGGAGAAACTTCACTTCCGGAGTCAACTCGATGCCTTCGTAGAGGTTGAAAGCGCCGGTATCGCACAGGATAAAAAGATTATCAACAACACCGTCCTGCAGATCATTGAACAGGGAATTGCTTTCGTAAACCGCAATATCCAAACCGGCATCTCCACAGAACAGGGCGGCGCTAAAACCTTTGAGTATCCGGAGCGGCTGGTCCGGGAATGCCTGAACAATTCGTTGGCCCACCGCGACTATACACTGAACCAGTTTGTGAGCGTTCGCATTACGCCGGGCCGCCACCTGAAAATCAGAAATCCGGGCCGCTTTAAGCAACAACTGCTCCTCGTAGATACCGAAAGCCCAACGCCCATCCGTCGGATCATCCCAAGCTCTAAAGCGACCAATCCACGCTTAGCAAAGGTGCTCAGCGTATATGACAAGTGGGAAGGAAAAGCTTATGGGATGGCAACCTTAACCGGCGCATGTCTCAACGACCGGATTGACGTACCCTATTATACTTTTCACCCTGACGAGGTAGAACTGACCATTCCAAAAGGACCGCTGGTAGATGCATATATGGAGGCCCTTTTTGAATCTTACAGTGGCTATCTGGCAGAAAAACTGGATGCAGAAATTACGGTGGAACAAAAGCGGATACTGACCTATTTTTATAAATCAGAGCTACGCAACAAGGAGGACCGCTTCACGATTCTCCTTACAAAAGATAACAACCATCTACAAGCCGTTCAGTCCCTGGAGGAGGCGGGCCTTATCCTTCGCAGCCCGGTAGGCAACCAATACTATCCGGTCTTTGTAACCGATCCCGTTTTGTTTAAAACGGATTTCAGGAAAGAGTTGCGCAACCTTTTTGGCGCTCCGTTTCAGGAATTATCGGCAGACTACAAGGAAGCGCTGGCCTACATCTATGAGCGCAACCACTTTGCGGCCATCAAATACCCGAGCGCCAACGAAGTAGGACGGAATCTCTGGCTCCGCAAGGGGCTCGGACAAACGCTGGAAGGGTACGAAAGCCACAACCGAAAAGTGCGCTATTTTATAAACAAGCTGGAGAAAGGGGGATTTCTGAAAAGAGTGGATGGCAGCCCGAAGTACCAGATTAATCACTCGTTTTCCGCAAATACTGACTTGTTTGAAATCCTCTAACGCTACCCACCTATGAACATCGCACTCGTCGGTTACGGCAAAATGGGCAAGGCCATTGAGCGCATCGCCCAACAACGCGGCCATAATATTATCTTCCGCATCCATCACGAAAACAGAGACTTGCTCGAAAGCCCGGAATTTTCCGGAATAGATGCCGTGATAGAATTTACCGGTCCTGCATCCGCGAAAGAAAATGTGCTGGCCTGTCTTCAAAAAGGACTGCCCGTAGTTTCCGGAAGCACCGGCTGGAACGGCGGACTGGCCGAAGCTGAAGCGGTCTGTCTGCAATCCGACGCGGCATTCCTGCACAGTTCCAATTTCAGCGTGGGCGTGCAACTGTTTTTCCTGCTCAATCAAAGGCTGGCGCAGCTCATGGCCTCGCATCCCGAATACCGCCTTTCGACTTCCGAAACCCACCATACCGAGAAAAAAGACGCGCCAAGCGGCACCGCCGTTACGCTGGCGCAAGGTGTGCTGAACGAAAACCCATCTCTTCAAAACTGGCACTTAGGAACGGAAGAAAAGAGCGGCTCCATCCCCATAGAAGCCTTGCGTATTTCCGGCGTTCCCGGCACACACGTCGTGCGCTACGATTCCGAAATAGATACTCTTGAAATCTCTCACACTGCTCACAGCCGCGATGGCTTTGCGCTGGGCGCGGTGCTGGCTGCCGAGTTTTTGGCCGGTAAAAAAGGCGTGTTTTCGATGCAGGATGTGCTGCACGTTTGATAAACCACGGATGGCCTGGATTTGTGTATTGTATTTCCGGAAAATAATGCCAAATAGCCCCCCAAATCTTGTGTCTGGTATCGGGTGTATGACCCATTTCACAGACGGAGCATCAGCCGCTTACCGGGCTGAGATAGCAGCGACTTTTCCTTTGCGCCGCTGCGTCTCTGCGAGATTTTGCCGGAGAGGCAATCTGTCATGTACCCCTGGAGATTCCCTCAAAGTCTGTGCTGCATAAGGGCGATACCGGAATTCCTATGCCAAATTCAGGTAGCAAAATGGTCTGATAAAAGGTACTCTGGGCCCGTAAGACCACTCTTTTTGAAACTTTCTGGCTCCGCTTTCCTTACTATTGCATTTCGCTATGATTTCCGCAGGAAAATATCACACCCTTGAGGTCGTTAAAAAAGTAGATTTTGGCTGGTATCTCGACGGCGGCAACGGCATCGAGATTTTATTGCCTACGCGCTTTGCGCCCGAAGACCTGAAGCTCGGCGACCGGCTGCGCATCTTTCTCTATCACGACAATGAAGGCCGCCTCATTGCCACCACGCAAAAGCCCAAAGCCATTGTAGGCGACATTGCGGCTATGACAGTGGTTTCCAAAAACGCGCAGGGTGCTTTTCTGGACTGGGGATTGATGAAAGATGTTTTCCTGCCGCTTTCGCAGCAAAAAAGCCGCATCCACGAAGGCGAAACCTATCTGGTTTACCTCTATATCGACGAGCAAACGGGGCGTGTGGCGGCAACCGAGAAATTCGGGAAACTATTGCGCGAACACACCGACGAACTTTCGGTGGGCGAGGCGGTGGAGATGATGATATGGGCCGAGACTGACTTGGGCTACCGCGTCATTGTGGACGGGCAGTTCACGGGTCTGCTCTATCGCAGCGATGTTTTTGAGCCATTGCGCGTGGGCCAAAAGCTCAAAGGCTTTGTTCATGCCGTTCGGCCCGATGGCAAGCTGGACCTCAAGCCTGGTATTCGCGGCCACAACCGCGTGAAAAGCAGCACTGATGTCATTTTGGAGCATCTGCGCGAGGCGGGTGGCTATCTTCCCTACAATGATAAAAGCAATCCGGAAGCGATTTCCGAAGTCTTTGGGATGAGCAAAAAGGTGTTTAAAATGGCCGTCGGCGCACTCTACAAACAGCGCAAAATCGAACTCACCCAAGGCGGCATTAAAGCGGTGGAGTAGCGATCCCCTCGACTTGTCAAGTTGGTTGAGATGCTCTTTGTCCTTTCGACTTTTACCTTGTGTCTTTCGTCTTGATACTTGTGTCTTTCGTCTTCTGTCACCCCTCTCCAAGGGAGAGGGGCCGGGGGTGAGGCCGTCTTTCGTCTTTCTACTTTCATCTTTCTACTTTCGTCTTTCTACTTTTGTCTCATCAACCATGACTGAAAATATCACCGTTACCGAAGCACCCGTTTCCTTTACCGAAAACGCCGTGCAGGAAATCAAAAAACTAATGCGCGAACCCGGCTTTGACGCGTCGCAGAAACTGCGCGTGGGCGTAAAAGGCGGCGGATGCAGCGGCATGAGCTATCTGCTGGGCTTCGATGCCGTTGAGGCCGACGATCAGCAGTACGAAATTTCCGGAATTCCGGTGCTCCTGAAGCCTTCTCACGCCATCTATCTTGTGGGTATCAAAATTGATTTTGAAGACGGCCTGAACGCGCGGGGCTTTACTTTTAATAATCCCAACGCTACTTCTACCTGTGGCTGCGGCAGCTCGTTTGGCGTTTAAAAATTTCCGGAAATGCGTGTACTCGTCGGGGTTCTGTGCGGGCTTTTTGCCGGCCTGTGTGTCCGTGCCCAGAGCGCGGAGACCATGAATCAGCGCGATAAAGACGGCAAGCCGCAGGGCTTTTGGTATATCCGGCACCCGGAACGCATGGGCGACCCGCCCTACACCGAATTTGGTACCTACGACCACGGGCGTAAGTTTGGTGTCTGGCACGTGCTCAGCAGTGATGGCTCGCTGATGGCCTCGCAGCGATACAAGGCCAACGCGCTCGATGGCGAAAGCCGCTATTATGAGAATGGACGGCTAACGACGGTGGGCAACTATCGCGGCCTCAATCCCGATCAGCCCTTCGACACGATTTGGGTGGTACATCCGGTAACGGGGGCCGAGAGAAAGGTGGTCATCAGCACCGATCGCGGCGCTACTCGACATGGCATCTGGCTGTATTATGACCCGGAAAGCGGACGGCCTACGCTCGAAGAAGAATATCAGGTGGATGAACTCATCCGCACCCGTAACATGGGCGTAGCCAAAGAAGACAGCGCCGCTTTCCTGCAAAAAGTTGGCAAACTGCCGCATAACCGCGGGCTGCCGCCTGCGCGGGTGAAGGCCACGCGGCTGATTGAATAGCCTTCCCACCGGCTCAAAAATCTTTTTCAGGAAGACACTGCCTGTTGCTCAAAGGCAAACCTTAAAAACAAAATATAATAATACTTTCGCCCTTCGCGAAGACCGGGGGCGAGGCTAAAATAGAACTAATGACGGACCAACCCACGGCGCAGGTGGCGCATCAATCTTTTGCCAACCGGCTCGCCAAAATGTGGAAGCATTATTCCAAGCTGGCGCGCCGCCAAAATGTGGCCTGCTTTCGGGTCTATGACCACGACCTGCCGCAGTATCCTTTCGTCATCGAGTGGCTCGACGGCGCGGTGTATGCCTCCGAATACCTGCGCCGTCACGGCATGGACGAAGAAGCGCACGCGCAATGGCTGGCCGAATGCCGCACGGTGATAGCCGCCGTCCTTGGTGTGGAAGAAAAAGATGTTTATCTCAAAGAACGCCGCCGGAAAATGGGCCGGCAAGATCAATACGAAAAGCTCACTGCTGAAAAAGTAGAGCGCATCGTTCCGGAAGCCGACCTGCATTTTATCCTCAACCTTTCTGATTACCTCGATACGGGCCTTTTTCTCGACCACCGCATCACGCGGGGCCGGGTGCGCGAAGAGGCCGAAGGCCAGAAAGTGCTGAACCTTTTTTGCTATACCGGCGCTTTTTCGGTACACGCGGCCAAAGGCGGCGCGGCCCAAGTGGTGTCGGTGGATATGAGCAAGACCTACATCAACTGGGCGAAGCGGAATATGCAGTTCAACAAGCTCTATGACGATGAAAAGCACCTTTTTTTGCAGGAAGATGTGCTGGAATGGATTAAAGAACTGCCCCGCAACAGCTTCGACCTGATTGTGTGCGACCCGCCCACCTTCTCCAACAGCAAGCGCATGGAAGACACCTGGGACGTGCAGCGCGACCATGTGCCGCTGCTCAAAAAACTCCTTGCGGCGCTCACGCCCGGCGGCGTGATTTATTTCAGCACCAACTGCCGCAATTTCACGCTCGACCGCGAAGCCCTGCCCACCGACCGCATCGAAGACATCACCCGCGCCACCACGCCTTTTGATTTTGAGGGCCGCCTGTTCCGGTATTGTTTTCGTATAGAGAAGTAATCCTTTACCTCAAATGGCACAATATCCTGTCACCCCTCTCCTTCGGAGAGGGGCCGGGGGTGAGGCTTAATTTCCTATCACCATGAAGCCGGTTTCTATCCCCGTTGGGGAAAATACTTTGAATGGAAAAGTGTGGAAGGGCGGGCCGCAACTGCTGCTGGCCTTCCACGGGTTCTCCAATAGCAGCGGCATTTTTGGCGGGCTGGCGCAAATGCTTTTGCCGCATTTCACCACCGTTGCCCTCGACTTGCCCGGCCACGGCAGCACCGAGTGGAACGAAAAAGAAATCCTGGATTATCCGGCGCTGTGCAAAATGGTGGCGGATTTATGCGCGGAATATGGCGTAGAAAAGCTGTCTTTGCTGGGCTTTAGCCTCGGCGGACGTGTGGCGCTGAGTACGCTTGTCGCCCTTCCGGAAAAAATCCGCTCCGTAACACTGCTGGCCCCCGACGGGTTGAAAACGAACCCCATTTTTGCCTATGCCAACGGCTCTTTTGCCGGAAATTTTGTACTCGACGACCTCCACAAACATCCTTCGCGCTACGAGAAACTACTCACAATGCTCTATCGTCGCAAGGTTTTTTCGGAAAAGCTGTACCAGTTCTTTCTGTACCATCTCTCCCAAACAACTTACAACGATATGCTGCGCACCAGTTGGAAAGCACTGGGAAAACTGTATCCCAAACCGGCGCAGTTGCGGGCTGTTTTTGCCAGATATGACATCCCTGTACACCTGCTGATGGGCATCCACGACCCGGTGATAAAACTGAAAAACGGTGAATATTTTGCCGGCTTATTTCCGGAAAATGTAACGCTCCACAAGCTCCGGAAAGGCCACCGGCTGCTGACCGACGATGTGTATCCGGAGATTGCCCAAACGCTGTTGAATCCCTGAAAATTTCCGGAAAAATGTTTGTGTCTGTCCTCGTCGTGCTGCTCGTGCTTTATGCCGGATTGATGGTTGCCTACCGGCGCGGCTGGGACCGGACACCCGTGTTTAAAATTCCGGAAAATTTCATCCCCAAAACCCGAATCGCCGTTATCATTCCGGCGCGCAACGAGGAAGACGCAATTAGTGCGTGTCTGCAAAGTCTGCTGGCGCAGGATTATCCTAAAGATTTCCTGCAAATCCTTGTGGTGGACGACCATTCCGACGATGGTACCGCGACGATTGTCGAAAATCTCGGTGTGCCGGTGATTCGCATGGCAGCTTTCCCGCAGCCGGAAGGACAGGCTTTTAAGAAATACGCGCTGCAAAAAGGCATAGAAGCCGCCACCGATGCCGAACTGATTATTACCACTGATGCCGACTGCACCGCCGGGCCGCAATGGCTGAAAACGGTGGCCGCTTTTTATGAAAAAGAAAAGCCCGCCGCTATCGTTGCGCCCGTTCGCTTTACCCCTTCGGCGGACTGGCTGGATATTTTCCAGACGCTTGATTTTGCTTCAATGCAGGGCATCACGGCGGCGGTAAATACGCTCGGTATCCGCACGATGGCCAACGGCGCGAACCTGGCTTTTTCCCGGAAATCTTTTGAGGCCGTAGGCGGCTATGAAGGCACCACCCATCTGGCTACCGGCGACGACTACCTGCTCATCCACAAAATGCAGGCGGCTTTTCCCGGAAAAATAAAATATCTGAAAGCCCGCGAAGCGATTGTGTCCACCGCGCCGCAACCCGATATGCTGTCCTTTTTTCAGCAGCGCATCCGCTGGGCCTCCAAGTCGGGAAAATATAAAGACACGCCGCTGACGGCGCAGTTGCTCTTGGTGTATGCCGTCAATCTGGCGCTGCTCGTGGCTTTTTTTGTAGCGTTTACACCGGCGTTGAGTTGGGGCGCTTTTCTGTTTTTGCTGGCCGCAAAGGCGGCGGCAGAGTTTTATTTTCTGGATCCGGTGCTGCGCTATTATCGTCTTTCGCATTTATCGCTCTATTTCCTGCTGCTGCAACCGCTGCACATTTGCTACATCGTGCTGGCGGGATTTCTGGGCTTTATGGGCAAATATGAGTGGAAGGCGCGGACGGTGGGAGGCTAAAGTCAGAAATCAAGGAAATCCGGGCGCGTGCTGCGGAAGGGAGGCGCTTTTTTTGCCACGAAGGACACGAATGTTCACGAATACCGAAAGACAAAACCATTGACGAACCGGCCACGGCGTGAAGGACACGAATATTCACGAATGCCCCTTGAAGGCATGAATTCTGTTCTCTGGATACGCTTCCCCTGGATTCTGAAGTTTGATCCCGGAATTTTAAATTCTCCGGTTTCAAAATAGCTTTACACCGCCGCTCCCAAAATAATTTCTATGCGCCGCATCATCTCTTTGGTTTCCGTTTTTCTGGTTCTCTTCCTGCTCGGCTGGGGCTATTGGTATTACTACAACCCCTACGGCGAAGGCACGCGAGTGGGAATGCTCCAGAAATTTGCCCGCAAAGGCAATGTTTTTAAAACCTACGAAGGCGAATTGCTTCAGGAAGGCTTTGGCAATCGCGGCGGAAACCTGATGGCGCAATACTTCTTCTTTTCAGTAGAAGATGAAGCCGTAGCGGCCCAACTGGAGAAATACCAGGGCCAGAATATTAAGGTGCATTATACCCAATACCGCCGCTCGCTGCCGTGGCGCGGCGAAAACACCAGCAACCGCAATCAGGGCGGCGGACAATACATTGTAGATGGCGTAGAACCTGCACCCGAAACGCCGGGTATGATGCGCTACTAAGGTTAGGTGTTAGGAGTTGATTGATGATGATGATGGTTGATAAGGTTGATGAGGTTGATTGTTGTTGATGGGGGTTGATTGTTGTTGATGAGAGTTGATGGGGTTGATTGGAGTTGATAAGGGTTGATAGTTGTTGATGGATTTTTCCGGAAAAATCTGTGTAAATCCGTATCATCCGCGTCATCCGTGTTCCATTACGATCCATGAAACATGGCTTACCTTCGCGCCCGCTATGAACGCTACTCCGGCTACGTTGCCCAACCTGATTTCGCATTGCAAAGAATACGGCT
>DDEO01000245.1 GCA_002336725.1 Bacteroidetes bacterium UBA1952
TTCGGCGAAGGCTCCCGCCTTCGTCATTTTAACTCTTAACCAGTTTGGCTTACCAGAAAATAGATCAATACGACGAAGAAATCACGCAGCAGCTCACCGGCCACTACGAGGGTGCGCTGCGATTGCTGGGCGAAGACCCCGCGCGGGAAGGGCTGCTAAAAACGCCGGAGCGCGTGGCAAAAGCGATGCAGGTGCTCACTTCCGGCTACACGCAGGACCCGGCGGCCATCCTGAACGGCGCTCGTTTCCGGGAAGATTACTCGGAGATGGTGATTGTTAAAGACATCGAGTTGTATTCGCTGTGCGAGCATCACCTGTTGCCGTTTTTTGGGAAGGCGCACGTGGCTTATATCCCCAACGGCTACATTACGGGCCTGAGCAAGATTGCGCGGGTGGTGGACTGCTTTGCGCGTCGGTTGCAGGTGCAGGAGCGCCTCACGCATCAGATTGTGGACGTGATTCAGGAAACGCTGCAACCGCTGGGCGTGGCCGTGGTGATAGAAGCGCAACATCTGTGCATGATGATGCGCGGCATTCAGAAGCAAAATAGTGTAACAACGACGAGTGCTTTTTCGGGCTGTTTTGAAGACGGAACGACGCGGGCAGAATTTATGCAGTTGATTAGTCTGCGGCGGAACTAAAGATTTCCGGAAAATGTACTTATCTTCGCGGCCCATTGTCGGGGAAAAGGCGGTTTTTCTTAAGACAATACCGGAAAGTTTCGGGACCACGCCGGAGCGTGGCAGGCTCCACGCAGCCCGGTAGCGCATCCCGCTTACAGGCGGGAGGGTCGCCGGTTCTTTCAGCGCAGCGTAAGAAATGAAGTTCTTTGTTTATGTTCTTTATAGCCAGACACTCCGAAAGTTCTACGTGGGTCAGACGACTGATGTAGCACAAAGGCTGGAAGAACACAATCGCGGAAAAAGTAAATACACTTCAAAGGGTGCTCCCTGGGAAGTAGTAACTACTTTTGAAGCCCAAACCCGCAGCGAAGCCACACGGCTGGAACTGCAAATCAAAAAGCGGGGGATCCGTCGTTACCTTCAGGATAACGGCAGCCCCTGCCCACCGGAAAATTTCGGGACGTAGCGCAGCCCGGTAGCGCACATGCATGGGGTGCATGGGGTCGCAAGTTCGAATCTTGTCGTCCCGACTTAGTAAAACAAAGGCTTCCAAGGATTGGAAGCCTTTTTTGTTTTTGGCCGGATTAAATACGGTTTAAACATTTTGAGGCTTGTTTGCGCTCCACTACTTTAGGACACTCCAGGAACTCACTTTATGGCATCCGCTACACTCTGAGGCACTCTATCAGGCTCCAAAAACCTTTATATAATTTCTGTGTGGTTAACGCCACCTATATAATTTTATCCTTCTAATTATATGGCACAATTCAGGGTATCAGCTTTTTCTGAACCGGTCCGTCAGGCGCTTATACATCATGGCAGGGACGGAAGTTCCCTTTGGGCCAACAAGGTAGCGGGGCTGTTAGAGCATCTCAGCCTCTTCCATATTGAAGGACTCGACACAGCCAGGCCATTGCAGGGCGTTTTTGCAATAGCCCACAATATTATTTCCCGTGGCGCGCCCACCCTGGCAAGTCCGGAGACGGAAAAGCTGTTAGCCGATATTTTGGGCTATACAGCGCTTGATAGCGAAAAAGAAGGAGTCATTCAATATGGCTGGAAAGAGGGCTTGCACCAGGATGATATCCGTAACGGAATTGTAAACGCCCTTCACTTGGTACTTCCTAAAAGCAAGTCGGAAGGCTTGCGGCTCAGCAACGCCGGGTTAGAAAGCAGTTTTGAAAAAGCATTTCTTAAGGATTATATTCCGGAAAAACACGCCTATCTGCGTCAGCTTTTTGCCCGTCAGCGACCGCGCAAAACCTTAGGTGCGACCGCTGGTAATGAAGGTCGGGCGGACTTCTGTCTGGAAGTTCCGTACTTAAAGTGGCGAACCGTCAGACGCTTTGGCAAAGACCATGCTATCCGTTATAAGGAACAGCATGTAGTAGAGGTGGATGGCACCAAATACCACAAACAAGCAATTGATGACCTCAAGGATTTTGCCATAGCCGGCGAGGGAACCCACGTCCACCACATCCGGGAAAGTGCTGCCTTCGCAAATACGCAAATGTTTCTGGACAATATAACCAGCAACAATTATATACAGAAGCTGGAGGCCTTGTATAGCGAAACAATTCGCCCGGAAGCTGCTCATTACATCCATGCGCTCCTGCCTACAGCTGTAGCCAGAATGCAAATGAGCTTGCTTCAATGGCTGCACACCGTTCCGGCAGAAACGCAGGAATTAAAAATCGCAGTTATTGAGCAGGATATTCCGGCAGCTACACAGGCGCTGGAAGAGCTGAAATCTTTGCTCTACACGCTTGACGAACTGGCAGAGCAGCCAACGCGCATTCCGTCCATAGAGTTGACCGTTTTTACCAACGACTGGCTCGGGCAAGCGATACCGCAGCCCGGTGTCAAGCGCATATCTGAATTTAAAAACGATGGCTATGATGCAGTCTTTGACCTGGCCATGCTTCAAAGGCCGGACGTGTTTCAGTCTCCTGTAAAAGCCGGAAATCTTGTCCTTATCCGCAGCGTTCATTACGAAGAACCGGGGCTTCAGGATGGCATTATAGATGCCGCGCCGGTCTTGTTTAAGAACCTTGGAGTGAACCAGCCAGATGGCTCTTTCCAGCCGCGCGAAGCAATTGTAGAAGGTCTCCGGAAGCTTCTCTCCCTGCTTTTCCGGAAAACAGATTTCCGGCAAGGTCAGTTGCCCATTCTGGGCCGGGCTTTACGGCGCAAGTCGGTTATCGGGCTGCTTCCTACGGGAGGCGGGAAGTCGCTTACCTACCAGCTTGCCGCCCTGCTTCAGCCGGGGATTACGATTGTGGTTGACCCGATCCGAAGTTTGATGCTGGACCAGCACCGGGGCCTGAACGACATCGGCGTTACCCGTAGTATATTTATCAACTCGGTGCTTTCGGCTGCCGAAAAGCGTGAAGCGCAAAAAGAGCTTGCTACGGGAAAAGCCCAACTGGTTTTTATATCTCCGGAGCGGTTGGTTATTCAGGATTTCAGAGATACGCTGACTCAGGCACAGCACGCCGGCTTTCATTTTGCCTACTGCGTAATCGACGAAGTCCACTGCCTGTCCGAGTGGGGCCATGATTTCCGAACGCCTTACCTGCATTTAGGGGTAAACGCCCGCGAGTTTTGCCAAACCCGCGACGGCAGAGAGCTTCCCCTTTTTGGTTTAACGGCTACCGCATCATTTGACGTACTCGCTGATATTGAACGGGAACTGGAAATAGATAAAGAAGACGGCCACGCGGTGGTGCGCTACGAAAACACGGTTCGTAACGAAATATTTTTTTCCATTCAGGAAACAAACGCGGCGCTTGAGAAAGACAAAAGTTACAGCAGCCAAGATCTGAAGAAACACATTGCCGCAACCAAACGCGTGCTCCTGGAAGCAGCTCTTGACAACCAGGTTTCTTCTTTAGAGCAATACCAGGATGCAGAAATCCTGCGGGCTCAGGTTCTACCGAATGCCTTCGACAACTACATACCTGATTTTGAACGAATGCAGGGCCTGAATGCCTACGTTGCTGACAGCACAACCCGCCTTCTTAAAGATACCGGCACACCTCTTCAGCAAAACCCGGAGGGGAACCACAACTACGGCGGCATCGTATTTGCGCCGCACCGCAAGGGCAGTTACGGTGTGCATGATTTGTTTTTAAACGTTTGTGCAAGCGGCGAAAAGAAAGGCTATTTCATGGGCGCGGGGGGCGACGATGAACGCCAGGATGGAGATGCAGAGAACCATCAGGAAGCATCCATAGCATATATGGATGCCTTTATTTCCGGAAAAACATCTTTGATGTTTGCTACCAAAGCTTTTGGAATGGGTATCGACAAGCCAGATGTTCGCTGGACCTATCACCTGAATATTCCCGGAAGTATAGAGTCTTTTATGCAGGAAGCGGGCCGCGCTGCGCGCGACGGCAAAGTAGCATTGGCTACGGTTTACTTTAACCGGCAGCGCCTGAGCCGGCAGGGCGACAAGGATGCATACCGGTTGGATGAATCAGGCGAGTTCTTACCGGACCGGGAGATCCTGGATTTCTTTTACCGGATAGCTTTTCAGGGACCGATTAAAGAAACCGTCATTCTGGATGAACTGCTTACCCGGATTCAGCCGCCGAGAATGAGCCGGCTCCGGCTTTTAGCAAAACGGTTTGCCGCTCTCCATTTCCTGGAAGAGTGGCGGGCAGGTCAATGGTCCAAAGACGGGGTTAATAAAATCTACCTTAAAATCAACGGGGAAGACGCCGGTTATCTAAGTGTTACTCCCCAAGGTCTTGTGCCTTCCTATGTGCCGGACGATTCTAAAACTATTGTGAGCCAGTTCCGGGATTATTTGCATCACAACATAACAGCTCCGGATGCAACTGCATTTTGGCGCGCTTTAAGCACAATAGTAGAGGGTGAGGAAGCTTCCGAGGGTATAGAGACATTGCTCGCTGACCACAAAAAAATTCGTCTCACCATTCCTTTCAGGAATAAATATTACCCTGTAAATGATAAGGTAACTCAAGAGCAGATCCTATCACCCGAACTCCAGAAAAGGCTTAACGACTGCCAATTGTTCAAGAAACTTGCGACCGATGGTATCTATTCAAGTGAGAGTATAGACCTGCGCGTAGAAAAATCTCTGAAGAACAGGCATTCTTTTCACGAATTTGTAAGTGGTTTTGTAAACGAAAATCACCCGGGGTTACAGGAAAGAATTTTCAGGGACAGAGAAGTCCAGGAAGTGTACAGTCTTCCCCGAAACGAGCAAGACACGGCCAAAGCTATTTATCGCCTGACGATCTTGGGCATTGTGGATAGTTACACCATTGACTACCAAAACAGTTGTTTTGAGATTTTTTGCAGGAAAAAGCCCACAAACTATCATTTCGAAGAGCTTGAAAGGCTTATCAGCAGATATAGCAGTGCCAAAGACGCAGCTGAATTAGTAGGATCTTATAAAAAAGACCACAAGGGTACGCGCCAGTCGGAGATGCGCTTTTGCCTGGAACGCTTAACTGAGTTTGTGTATGCCAAGATTGCAGAGAAGCGTAAGCTGGCTGCAAACGATATGGTTCGGCTGTGTGAATATGCCCTGGACATCCAAGAGCCGGTAGCACAATCAGAAGCGATTAAAGCAGAGATTTACTATTACTTCAACGCTAAATATGCGCGGCCCGAAAATGAGGCCGTTTTAAAGGATGGGAAGAAGCAGGCTGCCTGTCTGCTGAAGCGGCTTGAATATGAAACGGAAGCCGTTGTAGAAGAGTTTGTCATTCTTTTGGATGAGGACACAACCGGAAGTTTCAAAAACAACCTCAAGCATTTGCGGGGCGCCAGTCAGCGCAGTATCAATGCCTACCCGGATTTTGCCGCTGCCTGTTTTCTGCGCGCCTACTGCCTTATCATTCAAAGTGAGGAAACAACTACGCAATTGCTGGTGGAGAATGCTTTAGAAGACTTGAGTCGTGGGTTACATTTGCTCCAGGCCCGAATGACCGCAGATCAGATTACGGCGTTTCTGAGAAGTCTTCAGCAAAAGATAAAGACTAAGGTTACACAAGTAGATGTAGATGAGATCTTCAGAACACTCGAAGATGAAATTTGCCTGAAATACCATTTTAACTGGCTGGAGCAGTTCGCCACTTCTTTTTTAAACACCTAGACTATGCCCTCTCAACCCGTACTGGACGGCCTTGCAAAACTACAAAGCAAACTTGCCGAGCTGGAACCAGCGATTGAACATACCCGAATTGCCCGGGAAGCAACCGCTTTGGTGCAAACCATTGGCGAATCACACCATAAACTGATTACAGAAACAGGCCAAAAGATTGATCAGCATCTTGTCAGTACCCAGGCAGGTCACAGACAAGTGCAGAAGAAGCTGGAAGCAGTGCCGGCACTACTGCAGGAAGCACTTTTAACCAGCCAGGGAACAGTTCAGGAAAAGCTTAACGACGCTGCAAAAGATCTGGAGATCTCCTTTGCCGGAATCTTAGCGGAACACGGTAAAACGCTCACTGACATCAGCCAGCTTCATACCGACAAAGTAAGCCAGCTCAGTAAATCCATAGATCAGACAATACATGATTTGAGCGCTGTCAGTAAGACTTTCCTAACGCAGATTGCTGATATCCAGAAAGTGGTTGAAAATCTCAGAACGCTTACCAGCCAACTGTCGGACCTCAACCTGCCTACTCGCCTCGATAAGTTGGATGCAACTGTAGCGGCCATCAACCTTGGGATGCAAAACCAGCAGGCTGCCGCTGCCAGGTTGGAAGAACGGCTCACCGATTCTTTCGGTAAGTGGTCGGCTGACTTCACCCAATTCAAAGAAAAACTTTCTCAGGAGCTAGCCGTCTCGTCCCGGCAAAGTAAGTCAAGGCAAGTTGCGGCTATAGTGATAAGCGTGATAGGCTTCTTAGGATTGATTCTAATTATACTGTGGCAGGCCAGAGGATAATTTTTAATAAACGGGACCCTGTGAAGATATTTGGGTTTGTTTAAATTTAAAAATCATGAGTGCGTTTTAGGTAGAAAGGGCATTTGCGGTCTAAAATAAGAATAGACCTCTCCCGAAAGGAAATGCGATATTCGCCGGGTCTGCCATCCACCAGAATCCTGCATCCTCCCAAACCCGCCTGCGTTCTTATGAACCGCCTGTTTTCCGGAAAATCTATCCTCGCTTTGCTGCTCTTTTCTGCGCTCGCTGCCTGCGCTTCCTGGCAGGAAGGCTGGACGGACGAATACAAAACTCAATTTAAAGAAGCCTGCCTCTCCGGCGAGGGACGACTGCATCCCAACCCCGACCGCTACTGCGATTGCGTACTGGAGAAAACCACGAAGCGATACCCCACCATTGCGTCTTTTATGGAGAAAAAAGATACCGTTCAGTATCGGGCCGACCTGCAAACCTGCGGTCAATAAACGGGCTACCGAAGGAGCGTTATATCGCCCTTCAGGAGAACAGGCTTGCCGTCGGCACACTGGGCTTCCATCACATACATAAAGACCCCGGCGTTCAGCGGCTGGCCGGCATAGGTGCCATTCCAACCCGCCTGCGGATAATTGGACTTCAGATTTGCGGCCTCAAAAACCTTGTTGCCCCAGCGATTGTAGATCTCAAAACGAACAACCTGGCCGGAACCCTTACCCTGTGGATAGAACCAGTCGTCGAGGCCATCACCATTGGGCGTGAACGTATTGGCGAGGTAATAACTGTCGCCATCGCAGCCCACCTGAATAGACAACGTATCAGAAGCGGTGCAACCCAGGCTGTTTTCCACCGTCGCTATATATTCAACAGAACGAAGAAGCGTAGCCCTCGGATTAAAACAATTGGAGCAACTGAGGCCGGTGGCGGGTGTCCAGACAATACGCTCTGCGCCGGTCGTCTTCGCATCCAGCACAATCATTGCGCCGGACAGGGCGGTAAAATCGGGACCCAGCGAGACAGTCGGGCGGGGCACCACTGAAACGGTTTGCGACAGTGTATCTGAAAAGCACTGATTCTGATGAACGATTACCGTGTAGCGGGTTTGTATCTGCGGGAAAGCGCCCGGGTTGGCCATGGTGGCGCTGGTGAGCGATTCCGACGGAGACCATTGATAGGATATGCCGCCGCCGGCAAAAAGCCGTGCCGTATCGCCCGCGCAGATGGTCGTATCGGGGCCTACCCGCGACTGATTATTGTAGTGCAACACCTGAACGAAGACCGTATCGGCGGCGGCGCAGCCATTGTCAAACTTCGTAGAAACGGTGTACGTCCGGTCCACCCGCGTGGTGGTAACCGGCGCGGGGCATTGGGTGCAGCTCAGGTCGTCGGCGGGAAGCCATTGCCAATTGACGGCGGTGCCGGTTGTCTGGAGCGTCAGGCTGTCGCCATCGCACAGGATGCGATCGGGACCGGCGCTGATTTGCGGCGTGGGCCGGGACGGGACGACGGTGCTGAAATCCTGCCGGCAGTTGTCGTTGTCGGCAACGGTTACGGATAGATTTCCGGGAATCAGTCCGGAAACGGTGTCTCCCGACGCATTGCCCCGCCCCCAGAGATAGGTGTAGGGGCCGCCCGCGCCGCCGCTTGCCTGGGCAAAGGCTTTTCCGGATGCTTCATTGGCGCAGGGCGTATCGGTAACGGTAATCGTAGCCACGATGGCATTGCCCTGCCGGATGCGCACCGTGTCGGTGGCCATGCAGCCGTTGGCATCGGATACCTGAACAGTATAAGCACCGGCGGGGAGTGCGGTGGCCGTTTGCGTATTTTGTGGCGGNNCAGGAATAGCCATAGGGCGGCACGCCGCCGGATACCGCAACCGTAGCCGAGCCTTCCGCCGTGCCAAAGCAACGATTGTGGGCCAAAACCGAGGCGCTCGCCTGCAAGCGTTGCGGGGTGCGTATGGTGCCGGCGGCCTGTGTGGTGCAGCCTTGCGCATCTGTTACAGAAACGGCATAAAGGCCCGGTGTCAGTCCGCTGGCCGTTGCGCCGGTCTGCGGGGGCATTGTGTTCCAGGCGTAGTTATAAGGCAATGTTCCACCGGTAACGACGGCCGTAACCGAGCCGTTGGCCTGTCCGAAACATTTGACATTCGCGCTTATCATCTGCACATACAGGCTATCGGGTTGCACGACGGTTACAGGGGCCGTTTGCCGGCAGCCAGACTGGTCGGTAACGGCTACGGTGTAGGTTCCGGCACGCAGTCCTGTAGCCGTGGCGGTGGTTTGCACCGGCGTGGTGTTCCAGGAATAGGTATAGGGCGGGATGCCGCCGGTGGTGATTGCCGTAGCCGTGCCGTCCTGCCTGCCAAAGCAGCTTACCGATGTCTGCGAAGTGCTGAGAACCGGAACATTGGGCGCGGCGATGGTGATAGTGGTATCAGCAATGCAATTGCCGCCCGTAGTTGCCCGGATAAGATACGTTCCCGGAGCGAGGGAATCCGTAAGGACGGTTGCCGTGCTGGCGGGATAGGATTTGATGACGGCAGCGCCTTGTTTTATCGTAAAACTCTGGAGGATACCGGCGGGAGACGTAATCTGAAAGCGGCCTTTGCGGTTGCATCCTGCCGGGCTGATTTGCGAGAAAGAAAACTGCGGGGCAGGCGCTACAACGATGCTATAGCCGATGGTTTGGCGGGCCGCAATAGGGCAGGCGCGGTCGGCATAAGTAACATAAAAATTATAAGTTCCGGCAGCCACAGGCCCGGTGTTCCAGCTAAAGGAAGAAGCGGGTGTGCGGGTTCCGTTGTTGCCCACAAAATAGGTGGCTCCGGTGGGGATGCCCGAAGAGGTTACATCAATGGTATCGTTCTGCGCGTCGGTAGGGTTGAGGTTAAAAGAAATCGTCTGCCCTTTACAAACGGTGAAGGTGGTATTGTTGATAAGACTGCCGCCATTGAGGTTGGAAACGACCGCCACGGGCGCGGTGTTGTTGCAGGGAAGCACCACAAAAGTCATTTCGCGCATGATGCTGCCCACCCGGATGCCATTGCGGTATTCCTCCACCAGATACACGACCGCACTGCGCTGCTGCTGACTCGGATTGAAGACGAGCTGCCCCGTCTGGCTGTTAAAGCCGGGTACACCGCTTGTGGCCAGCCGGTAGGGTGCCGGGTATCCCGGGTTGTAGGAGGCAGTGGCGCTGTTGGGCTCCAGCGCATCTATGGCCCGGTAGGTGAGTACATCGTTATTGATGTCGGTGGCTCCGGGGTTAAAAGTCTGGCCGTTCATCACGCAGAAATAAGGCGTGGCTACTGTGCTAAAGGCCGGAGAACTATTAGACCGCCCGCCCAGATTGTTGAGCGTGCTGAAGATATACATAATAGACCCGCCCGAACTTTGGATATTATTGATGGCGGCACTGCGCCCCGCCTGGGTCGTGCCACCCGCATCAAAGAGGCTTCCGTTCATGACGAAACGCCAGCAGGCCGAGTAGGGATTGGCCGCCGGCAGGGTTACGGTGCCGGCATATTCAAAAATCCGCACGCCGATTTCGGTGCCGCCGTTGCAGCGGGTGTTGCTCAGGTAGGCCGGGCAGGTGGGAGAAGCATCCTGCGGCGGAGTGGCCGTTCGGGACAACACAACGCTGTCTGTCAGTATCGTCGAATCCCGAAAGATGTGAATTTTGGGACGCAGCGATGCCAGTGTGGTATAAGGTGTACCCGGCGTGAGGTCGCAATCGCCATAAAGGTTGAGCACTATCCGGTAGGTATTTCCGGAAATATACTCATAGCGCACCTCGCCGCCGAGGATGTGAGAAGCCCATCCCCGCAGCGAAAACAGCAAACACAGGCATACAAGAAGAAGGGTCGGGAATCTTTTCGCGCTCATTTAGAAATACGGTTACAGCCTGCTAAAAATACAAAAGTAAAAAGGGGGCTGCCAGAATTATCTGTGTTGCGGAGATCCCGGCTTACCGCCGTGCCTTAAAGAAATTTTCCCGAGCTACGGAATAAAGACCCTGTTATATCAGGAAGTGTTCGTCGTTGCGCGCCTTCTGGCGCAGCAACACCGAAGCGCGGTAGCGGTCTTCGCCATATTCCTCATAAAGCGCATCCAGCACCGCCAGCACGCGCAGCGCCCCGGCATCGTCGGCCCATTGCAAAAGCCCCTTGGGATAATTCACACCTTTGGTCATGGCCAGTTCCAGATCGCCGGCAGTGGCAATGCGCAGGTGCAGCGCGTCAATGGCTTCGTTCATCAGCAGTGCGCCGATGCGGTCCACCAGATGGCGACCCAGCACTTCGTCTTTTTCCGGTTGGGGCAGCACGGCACCTTCGTTGTAATCATAAAACCCGCGTCCGGTTTTGCGGCCCAGCCAGCCGGCTTCCAGCAGTCTTTTTTGAGAGAAAGAAGGTTTGTAGCGCGGGTCATAGAAGAAGGATTTCCATACGGTTTCCGTTACCACATAATTCACATCGTGGCCGATATAATCCATCAATGCGAAAGGCCCCATTTTAAAACCGCCCAGCGCGGTCATCGCCCAGTCTATCGTGGCGGGTGAGGCAATGCCTTCTTCATAAATGCGGATGGCCTCGCCATAAAAAGGCCGCGCTACGCGATTGACGATAAAGCCGGGCGTGTCTTTGGCCAATACCGGAATTTTACCCCAGGCACGCATGAGTTCCGTCATGGCATCGGCCAGTCCCGCGCGGGTTTGGAGCGCCGGTATCACTTCCACCAACGCCATGAGCGGGGCCGGATTGAAGAAGTGGAGGCCCAGCACGCGTTGTGGCTGCTGACACGCCGCCGCGATAGACGTAACGGAGAGCGAAGAAGTATTGGTCGCCAGAATGCACACGTCGCTCACTTCGGCCTCCAGCGCGGCGAATACTTTTTGCTTGATTTCCAGGTTTTCCACAATCGCCTCGATCACCAGCCCGCAGTCGCGGAAGGCGGCGAGCGATTCTTCAAAACGCATCCGGCCCAGCACATCGGCAGCCGAGGCCAGCTTCCCTTTGTCCTGAAGTTTTTGCAGATTTGTTTCCAATCCGTTTCGCGCTTTGGCCAGCGCGGCTGTTGCGGTATCATAAAGCACCACCTCGTGGCCTGCGGTGGCCGCCACCTGCGCGATGCCGGCGCCCATCGCACCCGCACCAATTACACCTACTTTCATTTTCCGGAAATTTTATCTTTAAGAGAGGCTGCAAAGGACGGAAGGATTTTCCGGAAAAAACAACCGCGTGGGATGCCGGGCAGTCCGCAGCCGACCAACCGGCTGTTTGATCTCATCAGTGCGCCGCATCTTCTGCGCCCGCCAAAAGGCATACCTTTAGGGCCTCGCCGGAAGGGCCTTCTTTTCCGGAAAAACAACCGTTTCTTTGTATTCAATTAAAGCAATCCGGGTATGAAATACAGCCTGCAACGCTACGGCGATTATGGCGATCGCGAAGCCGCCGGTAGTGCGCAAACAGCGCCCCAAAACACAGCCGCCGAATGGCCCCTGTGGGAAGTTTTTATCCGCAGCAAGGCGGGCCTCGACCATAAACACGCCGGCTCGCTCCACGCCGCCGATGCCCGCATGGCCATCGAAAATGCCCGCGATGTCTATACCCGCCGCATGGAAGGTGTCAGCAGCTGGGTGGTAGAAAGCCAACATATCCACGCCTCCGACCCCACCGAAGCAGGCGCACTCTATGACCCGGCTGCCGATAAAATCTATCGCCACCCGACCTTCTATACCATCCCCGACGAAGTGGGACACATGTAGGCAAAAGACGCTCTGAAACGCACTCCGGACGACAACCGTTGAGAAGCGCAGACGGGCAGCACGCGACCTCGTTTTTTGACCCTCCAACAGTTTCGGCATCCAACGCGCAGCCGTCCAATTAGTATGCATCATTTATATTATATTCTTCAGCTCGCCGATAACGCGCTTATCCTCGGCCAACGCCTCGGCGAGTGGTGTGGTCATGCGCCGATTCTGGAGCAGGACATTGCCCTGACCAATACTTCGCTCGACGATATCGGGCAGGCACGGAGCCTTTATCAATATGCGGCAGACCTTTTTTATGCGCTGCCGGAGGCCGAAAAAAAGGCCGCTTTTTCCTCGCCCTTGCTCCAGCAGGTAGCCGGCCCGGTGGATGAAGACAGCCTGGCGGGCCTGCGCGATGCCTGGGATTTCCGGAATATTCTGCTCGTGGAACAGCCCAACGGCGACTGGGCGCAGACGGTGGCACGCTCGTTTTTCTTTGATATATTTCAGTTCCTGCTTTACACCGAACTCTCCAAAAGCCCTGATTTTCGGCTGGCGGCTATTGCAGAGAAATCGCTCAAAGAAGTAGCGTATCACAAGCGATGGTCTTCGGAATGGGTGATTCGCCTGGGCGATGGCACGCCGGAAAGCCACCGCCGGATGCAGGATGCAGTAGAAAAATTGTGGCCCTATACAGGCGAAATGTTTCTGCCTTCGCCGGGCGAGACCTTCGCGTTTGAAGCCGGAATAGCCCCCGATGTAGCATCATTATCAGACGCGTGGCGTGCAGAAGTGGTTGATATTCTGCAACAAGCAACTTTGCAAGTGCCTGATAATAACTGGATACAGCAAGGTGGCAAAGAAGGCCGCCATACCGAGCATCTCGGTTATATTCTCTCTGATCTGCAATTCATGCAGCGCGCCTATCCGGGTATGGAATGGTAGCGAAATAATATAATTAAAAATGCCGGTCGGATGTGAAAACCCGACCGGCATTTTTAATATAAATAGTTTGGTAAACGTCTTCAATTCCCGGAAATCACAGGCTTCTCTGTCTGCTGAGAGATAAGATTTAAATATACAAATACGCCCCAAACATAACAATCAACCCCACGATATAGCCAAACCAGACTTCGCCCTGCCGGTGGGCACCGAGCAATAGCCGGGCCACGCCAATGATGGCAGCCAAGAATAAAAACAAATAAAATACCGGCAGCATATTAATCGGATTCTGGATCATCAGCGCCAGCACAAGACCGATGGTTCCCCCGGCAGCGACGGCGTGCATAGATATTTTAAAGAAAATATTTATCATAAATACCGCGATGATATTCCAGAAAGAACCGAGCAGCAGCACCTTCAGGATGAGCGGCGTACCCGGCAGATTACTGACGACATGATAGGCCCAGAAATAGAAAATCATGATGCCCATCAGCGGCATAATCCGGTCTTTGGAATCGCGCATCTCGATGTCTTTCAAAAAGCCCAGTGCCTTCATCAGCAGGATGGTGAGCAGCGGAAACAGCACCGTGCAGACCCCGACAATCACCAACAGATTGAAAAAAGAGCCTTTTTGAAAAGCATTGCCCTGCGGCATTCCGGCGAAATGAACCGGTGCCAGCTTATAGAGCAACAGCATCAGCACCACCGGCATAAACAGCGGGTGAAAAATATAGGAAACAAAGGTGGCCAGCGTTCGCGACAGGCGGGTCAGGAAGGGATAATGATCGCCCTCGATGGGTTGCAACTTCTGCATCCGGCAAAGGTAGCACAAGGCGGTAGTGAGGCGGCTATCCGCAAGGAGAACGACCCGCCTTTTACAGGATAAAACCACCCACATTTATTTCCGGAAAAATTTCTTTTTCACCCGCTTTTTGTTATCCTTATTTCCCCTATCTTTACCTTTCAGACTTTTAAAACAGGAATAGTTATGAATCACGAACTCACCGGCAAGCTGCTGGTAAAACAACCCGTACAGGTCATCAGCGACCGTTTCAAGAAGCGCGAATTTGTGCTGGAACTGGTGGAAGACACCCCCAACGGCAGTTTTACCAACTACGCCAAAATGCAGCTTGTACAGAACAAAACGGACTTATTAGACAGATTTAACGAAGGCGATATGTTGAAGGCTACCTTCAACATCCGGGGCAGCCGCTATGACAAAAACGGCGTTACCAATTATATCACCAACCTCGATGTATGGCGGCTGGAACCCGCCGACGCGGCAGGGGCCAATAACAGCGGCGGCGCATATAATCAACCGGCCTATGCCGACAACAACGCTCCGACCGGCGGCTACAACAGCGGCAACTTTGGCAGCGGAAATGCTCCGTTCGGCGGCAATAACAACTACGCCAACAGCGCACCCGCATCGGCTCCGGCTCCGGCCACCGACGCGCCTGCTGCCGGCGACGATCTGCCTTTCTAAACCTAACATCTGCCTTCATGGGTAAGGTATTTTTCTGCAAAAGCCCGATGCCTCCGCGTCGGGCTTTTTATTTCCAGCCTCTTTCCCGAAAATCTGCTCCCTAATGCGCCCCTCTCTACGCCTCGCCCTATTGCTGCCGCTATTGTTTCTGGCGGCCTGCCGCAAAGTGCCCGACCACGCCCGCTTCATTCCCAAAAATGCCCTCTCGGTCGTGGGCATCAATGTGGGCGCTATCGGCAAAAAAATTACCTGGCCGGCACTCCTGGGCGCTGATGTGAGGGGTAGTTTCGACTCGTTTGCGCTGCAAAAAGGCTATCATATCCGCGCCGAAGACCTGCAAAACTCCGGCCTCGACAGGTCGTCCACCGTTTACGTTTGTTTCCTTCCTACCGGCAACGCCATCAACCGCACGGCCACGCCGGAGGCCGTCGCCATTCTGCCATTGGAAAATTCCGGAAAATGGAGTGCATTTCTGCAAAAGACCTTTCCCCGGATGCAGGCCCTGCCGGCCACGGGCGGCAAGGCGGCGCAGCTCGACAGCAATCTGGTTGTTCTGTGGACGGATAATGTGGCCTTCCTGCGCAACGCCATCCGGGGGGCCGGCAGCTACCAAACCCTGCCCGACAGCACCGAAGAATGGCAGGAGGGCGCACCCGACAGAGCCGCAACGCTCGCCTCGCTGGAGGCGCTGCCGAAGCTGGCAAAGGAAGAATCTATCGTTAGCGACGACCGCTTTACACTGCTGGCCAAGAGCAACCGCGATGTGATTGCCTGGCTGAATTATGAGCAGATGATGAGCAGCCCCGGCGGCATGGGCGCTGCTCTCGGCATGATGGGGAGCAAGATTTATAAAGGTGCGGCCATGACGGCAACAGCGGAGTTTAAGGACGGCGCGATAGAAGCCGAGTTCAATTATTTTACCTCAGATGAACTGCGCGATGTGAGCCGGAAAATGGGCGCGGGTGCTATCCCCAAAGAGATGATTGCCCGCCTGCCCAAAGAAAATATGGACGGCTTTGCGGCGGCCAATATCTCGCTGGATGCCTTCCGGATGCTGCTCGAAAAAATAGGACTGCTGGGCATCGTCAATATGGGGCTTTCGGCGCAGCGGCTCTCGATAGACGATATTACAGAGGCGCTCACGGGCGATATTGCTGCCTCGGTGAATGACTTCAAAACAGTTGCCGTTACACCCGTTGAGCCGCAGTTTGCGCCTTCCGGCCAAACCCGCCCGTCTATGGATTATGTGGTCGCCCTGCGGCTGGGCAAGCCGGAAAAAGTGGCGAAGCTCCTGCAATTTCTCCTCGACCGGAAGCTCGTAGAGCAGGTGTCGCCCAATCTGTATGTTCCGTTTGGCAACACCGCTGATGGCGGCGTTCTGATGCTGGATCACGATTATGCCGTAGCCGCCCGCACACAGCAGCAGGCGCAGGCCTATCTTTCCGGAACGGCGCAGCGGGAATTGCCGGTGGGTGCCAAAGAAGCGGTGGGGACAGGGCCGGTGACTTTCTTTGTGAATTTCCAGCAAGTCATGAAGGGGATAGATACCAGCCTGATGCGCCACCGCCGGGAGCGCCTTCAGTGGCTGGAGAGCCAGCGGGTGTTCGCAGACCTCACGGTGAACGGCGGCAGTTTCAGCACCGATCACCTGAGCTATCACGGTCGGCTGAAACTGCTCAACCAACAGGAAAACGCGCTTTTACAACTGCTGCGCTACGCCAACCGGATGAGCGAAATTGAGCGCAGCAACCCGGTTTCGTATGACGTGCCGGCCTTCGACAGCAGCTATGCACCCAACGCTGTCTTCTGATTTTGCGTCTTTTTAAAAACAGCGTTTCGCAAATTGCCCGACAGGCCGTATTTTGGTACGCTTTATTTCCTCTCGCTATCCTCATTTCTCATGCGCATACGTAACCTTCTTTCACTGGCCTCGGCTGCTGTTTTGCTGGCGGCCTTCTCTACGAGCAGCTGCCGGAAAGAAAACGGCATTGACAATAATCAGGTCATCCAGAAACCCTATAGTCTCTTCTTCTCCGACTCGGCAGGTGCCCTCTATATCTCTAACGACGGGCAGGACTTCCGCGAGTTTTTCAAGACGGATGGCACCACCGACCGTGGCATCCTCGTTGCCGGCAAAAACGTGCTGTGGGCCAAAAGCGATCTCTACCTCAGCGAAGACGGCAACTCCTTCAACCCCACATTCCGCCTGTTGCCCTACCGGGCGGCCGTAAGCTGGGCTTCGCTGATGCACTATTCTGCCAGGCAACAGCGGGTGTATGTAGCCAGCCGAGGCTCAACCGGCATTGCATACAGCGAAGACAACGGCAAAACCTGGACACCCGACACGATGATGGGCGCGTTGTCGCAACTGCCGCTAACCAGCTTTGCAGAGCTTGACAATGGCCTGCTTGCCGGTTACGACAATACAAACCGCCGAACCGGTTTCCGCACTTCCAATGCTTCGCCGTGGATGACGCGCAGCGCCTCGCTGCCGGCAAGCGGCGCTTTTCAGTTTGCCGCCTATGGCAATACGCTCGTTGCTTATGACGCGAAGGGCGCAGCCGGTGCCTGGTATTCTACCGACACCTCCCGCACCTGGAAGCAGTTTTCCGGCATTCCTGCCGGCGAAAAGTTGCTGAGCGCCCTGTCGCCCTTCGGGCAAAACCTGCTCATCGGCACCGACAACGGCCACATCTATCGCCTCGATAACGGGCAATTTGTGCTTTCCAACAAAGGCATTGCGGCGGGTAGCGCCGTGCGGGGTTTTGCCGCCAAGAATAATATCTTTAAACAGGATGCTGCCGGCAACAGCCGCGAGAATCGCTATGTTTATGCCGCCACTTCCACGGGCCTCTACCGCAGCGAAGACGGTGGCATCAACTGGGTGGGGGTCTTCAAAGGAAACCTTCAGAGCATCTATTAGGCTTCTTTATCCGGCGACTCCTCTCCGTCGCCGAGCAAATCCCGCAGGCCGCGCCGTTCCTTCTTGGTCGGGCGGCCTGTTTTGCTGAGGCGCTTGCCGGTATAAAAAGAAGGCGCATGACGCTGTCCGAAAGCCTTGTCTTCTTCGGTGCTCAGGTCGGCGTAGTGCCTGATGGCTTCGTCGTAGCCCATGCGGTTGGAGAGCAGGCCCGTTACTTCTATCACCCATTTGCGGGCAGGCGTGCGGATTTCGTAGCGGTCGCCAACCGAAACGGGGCGGGCAGCCTTCACAGCAACACCGCCGAGCTTCACCTTGCCTTCATCGATAGCTGTGGTGGCGAGGGTGCGGGTTTTAAAAATGCGAATGGCCCACAGATATTTGTCGAGACGGAGTTTTTCGGGAGCAGGGGGCATGATAAAACGCTGATTTTTCCGGAAAAATACAGAAAGTATGCCGCACGGCGGGGAACAAAAAATTCCGGAAAAGCGCGTTTGCAGAAGCGCCTTTTCATGGATGCCGCCTAATAGACAACCACCTGACGGCGGTCGCCGGCGCGAACCAGATAGGGGCCGTGCGTCAGGCCATGCAGTTCAATCTCACACTTGCCTTCTACCGGATGGGCCGAGGTAATCAACTGCCCTTGCAGGTCATAAAGCTCTACAGAGGCACGTCCTGTTACTATCAAAACGCCGTCCTGCTCCGGGTCTATCGCCGCCGAAAAAGCAACAGAAAGCGGCAGGGTATTGACAGCGGTTGTCTTTTGCACCCCGTCTTTATAGTTGGCCACCAGGCGATAGAAGCGCCGCCCCTGAGGGGTGGCATCATAAAAAACATCCAGCACGCCCGCCTCTGTATTTTCCAGCGATTCGAGGTCGATGAAATGGCTGCCGTCTGCGCTTCCTTCAATGATCAGGCTGGCCACCTCTGCGGGCCGGGGCAGATCCCATTTCAGCAATGCACCCTCGCCCATCAGGTCTGCCGAAAAGGCAATCGAAAGGTCTTCGGGCGCAGGCGACATTGGCATCTCTTCCAGGGGCCAGTCGCTGCCTCCCGGAACAGGAAGCGATTCCAGAAGATTCAGCAAAAGGCGGAAAGGACGGGTAGAAAACGGCGTGGATGCGATGGCCGGGGCCTGCGCAAAAGCCAGCAAAATCAGGAACAGAAAAAGTCTTTTATTCATACAACAACAGGGACAAACGCCTCAAATGGTAACGGATGCAAAAATATTTTTGTTTATCTATACAAGAATGCATCATACTGTTACAATTCCGTAAAAGATAAAAGCGCCCCGAAAAGCGATTTTCTCTCGAAGGATGGTCCTTTGGAACGCTTGGATAAGCCCAATAGAGGTGTCAAAAGTCCTTTCGGCGACTATTTGCGGCTTATTTCCGGAATTTTCAATCGGTTTCCTTTCGGGAAAGCCCGTCCGGCGCTACCTTAGGCACCCAAAGAAACGCGCCGGAGGAACGTCCTGTTTTCTTCCGGCAAACGGAACGCCTTTCCGGCTTTCCACTTCCCACACCCCTAAAAGTTAGCAGGAACCCACTCAGGAATATGCAAAAAATCCTCGTTACCGGCGGCTGCGGCTATATCGGCGGCCACACCATTGTAGATCTCATTGAAAAAGGCTTCGATGTCATTTCGGTAGACAATCTTTCGCGCGGCTCGCTGCGCATGAAGGAAGGCATCGAAAAACTCCTGGGCCGCGAGATTAAAAATTATCTCATCGACCTGCGCGACGAGGCCGCCACGCGCCGGATTTTCACCGAAAACCCCGACATTTCCGGCATCATCCATTTTGCGGCTTTCAAGAGCGTGCCGGAAAGTGTTGCCAATCCGCTGCTGTATTTCGACAATAACATCCGCTCGCTGGTGAATGTGCTGCAATGCGCGGTAGATTTTGGCGTGAAGAGCTTTGTATTTTCGTCTTCCTGTTCCGTTTATGGAAACGTAGCAACGCTGCCGGTGGTAGAATCTACGCCGCTGGCCGTGCCGCAAAGTCCGTATGCGCGTACCAAGGTGATGGGCGAAGAAATTTGCGGCGATGTGGCCCGCGCCAATCCCAATCTGGCCATCACGCTGCTGCGCTATTTTAATCCCGTGGGTGCGCATCCTTCCGTTGTCATCGGCGAACTGCAGGAAACTCCGGAAAATCTCGTTCCGGTCATTACTCAAACGGCCATTGGCAAGCGCAGCAAGATGACGGTTTTCGGCTCCGATTACGACACCCGCGACGGCTCCTGCATCCGCGACTACATCCATGTTATGGACATTGCCGACGCGCATACCAAAGCCCTGCAACATACTTTTTCCGGTAAACACGACAGCAATTGCGAAGTCTATAATCTCGGCACCGGCAACGGCGTAACGACGCTGGAGATGGTGCAGGCATTTGAAAAAGTGAGCGGCAAGAAATTATCCTGCGAAATCGGTCCGCGCCGCGACGGCGATGTCATTGCCGTTTATGCCAACAACGACAAGGCCCGCAAAAACCTCGGCTGGGAAACAAAATATTCGCTCGACGACTCGATGCGCACGGCCTGGGAATGGGAGCAGCGGCTTGCAAAGTGAGATGAGAGCGGATTTCGGCAGGGCGGATGGAATTCGCTCTACCCATTTGTTTCCCGTTCCCTAAATCCGGAAATGTTTAACTTGCGCCAAGCAATAATATGTATTTTAGAGGCTGATTTATGATACAAGACCTCACTATTAGGAACTTTATGTCCCATAGCAACGTGGCACATAAGGGTCTTTTGCCAATCAACGTGCTTATTGGCAGGAACGACACCGGTAAGACGGGCCTGCTCCGGATGCTCTATGGCGTTACCAAAGCGCTTGAGGTCTATAGCCGGAAAAGCGAAGTTGTTCAGGAATCTTTTAAAAAGATTTTGGCCGCAAAGCTAGACACGACTTTTATGCCGCGCAAAGGTCTGGGAGACTTAGTGCAGAAAGGGCAGACTGAAAGATTACATGTTGAGCTCAGGATAAACGCGGGCAGGGATTACTCGCAAAATATTAATTTCCAGTTTGGGGAAAGTACTCAAAACACAATCACGGATGGGGCAGAACATATCGCGCCTTTACCATCTAACATTGTAAACGCTCTTTTTATTCCTGCAAAAGAAGTTTTGACTGCTTTTCGGGATATTCGAATCATCCGGGAGCAGGAATATGGGAGAGGGTTCGACGACACCTATCTGGATTTGATACGCGCCTTGGATATTCCTACGTCAAGAGGCCGGGTAGCCGCAGATTTAAGCGCGGTCAATACAATGCTTGAAGAACTGTTTGAAGGTAGCATTGAGCAAACCCACGATGATAAAAACCCGTTTGCTTTCAAAAAAGGCAAACAGCAGTTTGCAATGCACCAAACCGCAGAGGGCATAAAAAAAATAGGGATCCTGACAACCCTGATTCGCAACCGCCAAATCAGCAGTGGCACTGTGCTGTTTATGGATGAACCCGAGACGGCCCTACATCCGGCAGCTATCCGGGATATGGTGAAGATGATTGTAGCGATGAGCAAAGCTGGTGTGCAAATATTTCTGGCTACGCACAGTTACTTTATAATCAAGCAACTGGCCATCTGTACCCACACTGAAGACGCATCTATCCTGTGCTGGAACCTAAATCGCGACGAGCAAAATCAGGTAAATACCACTTTCGAAAAAATAGCGAATGGCACACTTCCGCAGAACGAAATAGTCGCAGAAGCACTCGCCATGTACGATGAAGATGTCAAAGCAGAGTTAGGTTTATGAGCGTTCCCATGCTCTACTGTGAACATGGAATTTGTATTCATTTTCCGACCATTGCCAATTGGCGATTTTCCGATTGCACCGCCTACAAAAAGCTCTCCGGGCAAGGCATCAAGGAAATGGATTTGGGCTGGTGGGATGCGGAAAACAATACGCTTTGGCTGGTAGAGCTAAAGGCTTTTTACAATCCGGATAACCCAAACCATCAGGCGGTAGATTTGGCTACAGAAAGACAATCTGCATCTTACTGGGTCGGGGAATTGTACAGAAAAAGCCTGCACAGCCTATGTATGGTTTATAGCAACAGAAGGAGTACACAATCGTGTCTGCCAGCCGGACTTTCGGCTGATCACAGCTTAAAAATGGTGTACTTGCTTCGTCCGCAGCCCCATCAAAAGAGTTATCTGGGCTTCATTCAAACGGAGTTAAAAACACGTTTAAAAGAACAGGTCGTTTTATTCGATATTAGCAGTATCGCGATTTTGGATTATGAAGAAGAATTGCGGCATGCACGTCTGCCCTGGATAGTAGCAGCCCCTTAAAACCATACCTCTTTTTATGGTTATGGGGTCGCCCTCACGTCGCCAGCACCCGAATCATGCGCAGCAAATCGGTATCCATCTCGGCTCCGGTTTTGCCGACGGCATCAAAGGGCGTAAAGTGAATGGCATTATTCACAAGGCCCACCATCACCTGCTGTTTTCCGGAAAGCAGCGCCTCTACGGCGGCAAAGCCAAGGTGGCTCGCCAGTACACGGTCGGCAGCCGAAGGTCGTCCGCCGCGCTGGATATGGCCCAGAATGCTGGTGCGCACATCCAGTTGCGGGAAGGTTTCCTGTACGATTTTGGCAATCGCCGCTGCGCCGCCGGCATCGTCGCCCTCGGCAACCACAAGGATGTGAACGCTCTTCTGCCGCGCTTCGTCGGAGTAGATGCGCCCCAGTACCTCGCTCACGTTGGTGTGCTGTTCCGGAATCAGGATGTCTTCGGCACCGCAGCTAATGCCACTGTGCAGCGCGAGATATCCGGCATCGCGGCCCATCACTTCTACAATAAAAACGCGGTCGTGAGCCGTAGCCGTGTCGCGCAGTCGGTCGATGGCCTCTACCGCCGTGTTCACCGCCGTGTCGAAGCCAATCGTAGTATCGGTGCCGGTGAGGTCTTTGTCAATCGTGCCGGGCAGGCCAACGGCGGGGATTTCATATTTCCGGAAAAATTCGGTTGCGCCCCGGAAAGTGCCATCACCGCCGATAAGCACCAGTGCGTCAATATTGTGCTTTTGCAGATTTTCAAACGCTTTTTGCCGCCCTGCGTCGGTCTTAAAATCTGCACTTCGGGCGGTTTTGAGCATCGTGCCGCCGGTGTTGATGATATTGGAGACGCTGCCGGAGTGCATGGGGAAAATATCGCCCTCAATAAGGCCCTGATAGCCGCGGCGAATACCGGAAACCTTCCGATCTTGAAACAGCGCCGTGCGAACAACAGCCCGGATAGCCGCGTTCATTCCCGGCGCGTCGCCGCCCGAAGTGAGGATGCCAATTCGCTCAATAGCCCTATTCATAGAAGAAGCAAGTTAAGACCCGTTGCCCACCGCCTTATAGAAATGCACCACGCCGCTGTAGAGATCATATAAAGCCGGTATCACAGCCACATCGCCTTTGTCCACCAGTTCCCGAATAATCACACTTTCGTCATAGACGCGCTGCGCGTTCATAATGGCGTTGCGCTTGGATACATTGCGGTTAAAATCGCCGGTTTCGGCATCGTGTTCATGCGCTTTTTCGTAGGCAATGGCCGGGGCTATCTGATGGAGCACATCGGTGAGATGGCCCAGCTCTACGCCCTTTACCGCACCGGCAACGGCACCGCAATTGGTATGGCCCATCACCAGAATCAGGCGGGAGCCGGCAGCGGCCACGGCATACTCCAGCGATCCCAGGATGGACGGCATAATGACGTTTCCGGCCAGGCGGATAGAAAAAATATCACCCAGCCCCTGATCAAAAATCAACTCTGCCGCCGTGCGCGAATCCATGCAGGAAAGAATAGCGGCAAAGGGCAACTGCTGCTCGCGCGTCTGATCGGCTTGTTCGCGCAGGTCGTGTTCCAGGCGCTGATTATTAACGAAGCGGAAATTGCCTTCGCGCAGCATTTGCAGGGCAACGGCAGGCGTGAGGTCGTCGGGGCGGCGGGTACGGTCGGTAAAGGGCATAAGCAGTTGCAAAAATGGGGCTACAAATTCCAAATTCCGGATTGCGTTCGCTTATTTTCCGGAAATAAGGGCGTTTAGGCGGTAGAAATTTCCGGAAAATCTGCCCTTTCCTGAGTAGGAATCCGCCAAGAGGCGCGTTCTATTGACTACCGACATTGCCAAACGAAAAGCAGCCTCAGAGCCGCCACAACACAAAGCAGAGCAGCGCAATAAAAGCCGCCATTGCCAGCCAGTAGCGCGCCTGCGGCGAGATGCGCGAGCCTTTCCGGGGCTTTACGCCAAAGACCAGAAAGCCGATAAACGACAAGGCGAAAAGCAGAAAAACGAAGCGTTTCAGAAGATGATGTTTGTGCTACAAAGGTGCGTCGGCTTGCCGGCATTATTGGGGCTATGCGCTTTTTATACAAAAAAGAAAAAAGCGTTTGGCGCATGGGGCTTTCCGGCTTTTCCAACAAAGACCGGAAGGGCGTTTTCTATAAATCGCTGTACAGCGAGGAAGAAATCCGGGCGCTGTATGAACAATTACAGGGATTGGAAATTCCGGAAAAATTCGTGTTTTTCAACAACACCTGCGGCCATTCGGGGTCGAAAAATGCGGCCATGCTGAAGGCGATGGTGGGGCCTCACCCCCGGCCCCTCTCCCCCGACCTGCGGTTGGGGCACAGCGAAGGAGAGGGGTGACAG
>DDEO01000240.1 GCA_002336725.1 Bacteroidetes bacterium UBA1952
GCTTGACCCGCCATCTCCACAACACGGGTCCGTGCCGTTTTCGGCCACCAAATTAAACAGGGCTTCAACCCTTCCGCAGCACCGCCACAAACAGGCTGTCGGCGTTCTGCGAAATGCCGTTTTGCAGGGATATTTCTTCCACAGAAAGCGCCGGATTTCCGGAAATTACGGCTTCTACAACCCCTTCGTTCTCTGCCCGAAACGCCGAGCAGGTCATATAAATCAAACGCCCGCCGGGTTTGAGGAAGGCCGCGCTGTTGTGTGCAATGCGGGTTTGGAGTGCGGCCAGTTCCGGCAGGCTTTCTTTCCGGAAAAAATGCCGCATTTCCGGCGTTCGCGCCCAGGTGCCGGAGCCACTGCACGGCACATCGCACACAATAGCGTCGAACCTCTGACTGCCCAGCTGCGAAGCCAGCGCCCGGCTGTCGGAAGCATCGGCTACGCGCGTCTGCGGCGGTTTCTCGCCCAGGTCTTTAAAACGGTTTTCCAGCGCCCGCAGTGCCTGAGGCCGGATGTCGGAAGAAAGGAGTTTGAGGGGGATGCCGCTGTCTTTTAAAAACAAAGACTTCCCGCCACCGCCCGCGCAGCTATCCCACCACGACTCGCCTTTTTGAGGCTTTAGAAAGCCGCATACCTGCTGCGAACCCCAATCCTGAACGGTGTAGGCAGTCGGTGGCCACAGGGTAGGCAGCGGCGTATTGGCAGGGAGCGAGAGTGTCTCAGGCGCTATTTCTGTAAACAGAATGCCGTTGTGGTGCAGCGTTTCCAGCAGTGTTTTTCTGTTTGCCGACGGGCGCAGGCGTACAAAAAAATCCGGTTGCTTCAGGATGGAAAGAAGCCAGTCTTCACGTCCGATGCCTTCCGAAAAAAGAATGTCCGAGGGCAGGAGTTTTTCTATATCGAAGCCATTGGCGCGGGCTGTAAGGAGCCTTTCTATTACGGGTTTTTCCGAAAAAAAATCTTCCGTTCCCACCAAAATGGAAAGCTTGTCGAGCGTACCACAGAGGCGAATGGCGGCCTTCATGGTTTCCTCGAAAGCCGGCATTTCCGGAAATCCCTGCGCGGCGCGATACCAGCAAAACAGCGCCTCGGTAATCATCTTGCGGTCGCGGCTGCCCAGGCGGTGATTTTTCTTAAAAAAAGCCTTCAGAAACTCCACCAGCGGACGCTCGCCGCGGTAGGTATCGGTCAGGTGATGCAGGTCGCGCCAGAGGGCTTGCATGAGGCGTTTGGAGTTAGGCGTTAGGGGTTGTTGGCAAACGGTGGGGTGCGACCTTTTGTAGCAGCCTTTTAATATTTAGAAACGGCTCAGCCCGTAACCGAGGGCGCACAGCAAAAATCCGGCGGCAACAGAAACGCTGAGGTAAACAAGGCTCATCCACAACAAATGGCCACGCAGCAACTGCACGTTTTCCAGGGCAAAAGTGGAAAAAGTGGTCAGCCCGCCACACACGCCGGTTGCCAGCAACAGCCAGCCGGTGCTTTGCAGCCACGCGTTTCGGGAAAGTCCGCCGGCCAGCAGCCCTATCAGAAAGCAGCCGGCCAGATTGACCAGCAGCGTTGCCCACGGAAAAGCATTGGGATGCGGTTTGGGCAGCGCCAGCGACAGGGCATAACGCAGTGCCGAACCTATTGCCCCGCCAAAAGCTACCAGAAAGAAAGCACGCATGGTTGCGAAAATACAAAGACCGGACAGGTCAGCGGGAGTATAACCCATTGCACAGACGGAGCATCAGCCGCTTTTTCTCTGCGTCTCTGCGAGATTTTGCCGGAGATGCAATCTGTCATGCACCCAGGGCCGCCGGCGGCAGACGAAGATGCCTGTCAGGTATGCGTAGTTTTCAAAAAAAGCTACGGCGAGGCCCGACTGTTTAGAAAATTTCTTCCAGCCGGAAGGTTTCTTTGGTGCGGATGCCTTTAGGCGTTTCTTCCAGCGTGGCGCATTCTATCAGCGGGTCGTGTTCAAAAAACAGCGTCCAGCCATTGGCCACCGCTTCGCGCAGCAGCCGTTCCTTTTCGTTCAGCGTTTCCAGCGGGCGCATATCGTAGGCCATCACCCAGGGCAGCGGCACATGGTGCATCGAGGGCAGCAGGTCGGCGCAGTAGAGCAGCGTCTTGCCATTGATTTTCAGTTGGGGCAGCATCATCGAGTCGGTGTGGCCATTGACGATGCGTATCCGGAAATCTTCCATCCACTCCTGCCCGTCGGCCTTGTCCACAAAGCGCAGCACGCCGTGTTGCTCCAGCGGCAGGATATTTTCCGGAAGGAAAGAAGCTTTTTCGCGGGCGTTGGGGTGTGTGGCGCTTGCCCAGTGGGCGCGGTCCGTCCAGTATTTGGCATTCGGGAACGCCGGCACCAGTTCGCCCGCCGCCGTGCGCTTGATTGCGCCGCCGCAGTGGTCGAAGTGCAGGTGCGTGAGGAACACATCGGTGATGTCTTCGGGCCGGAAGCCCTGCGCGGCAAGGCTTTTTCCCAGCGTATCATCGCCGTGGAGGTAGTAGTGCGAGAAGAATTTCTCATCCTGCTTGTTGCCCATGCCGCAGTCGATGAGGATGCGGTGATTGCCGTGCTCCACCAACAGGCAGCGCATGGCCCAGGAGCACATATTGTTTTCGTCGGCGGGGTTGGCGCGGTTCCAGAGGGCTTTGGGCACTACGCCAAACATGGCGCCGCCGTCGAGTTTGAAGTGTCCGGCGTTGATAGAGTAGAGTTTCATCGGCTTCGCGTTGGATGCCCTTCGGGCGTTGGATGATGTTGGAGGCGCTTCGCGCTGTTGGAGCCTTCGGCTTCAATAGGCGTTTTTGGAAAGGGCTAAGGTCGGCTGATTTTCCGGAAATAAAAGGCCGGTTTTGCCTTAGGGGTGTATGGCCAATTGCACAGACGGAGCATCAGCCGCTTGACGGGCTGAGCGAGCAGCGGCTTTTTCTCTGCGTCTCTGTGAGATTTTGCCGGAGAAGCAATCTGTCATGCACCCTACCGTAGAGACAAGGCATGCCTTGTCTCTACAAACCCCTTGTCTCTACAATTTTCGCCTTATTCAAGCAAAGAATTTACCGGAAAGGACAATCTCCCAACGCCGGAACGGCTCCAACGGCGATGCGTCAACGGCGCTCCAACGCGCCGCCTTTGGCGGCGCGTTTCGTCCACCACAGCCCCGCCAGCCCCAGCACAAAGAAAACGACCAGCGACAACACCGAATTGCGCTGCGAGCCGGTCAGTTCCTGAATCAAGCCAAACGAAAACATCCCAATCACGATGGCGATTTTCTCCGTTACGTCGTAGAAAGAAAACCACGATGTCGTGTCTGCCGTTTGCGGCATCAGCTTGCTATAGGTGCTGCGGCTCAGGCTTTGAATGCCGCCCATCACGAAGCCCACCGCCACGGCCAGCCCGTAAAAAGCCATTGGATTGTGCGCCGGAATGAAATACGCTGCAACGCAAATGCCAATCCAGATGACGACGCACAGCATCAGCGCGTTCAGGTTGCCCCAGATTCCGGAAAGTTTGGCGATGAGCCAGGCACCGGCTACGGCGATGAGCTGAATAATCAGGATGGCGACGATGAGGTTTTCGGTGGGGATGCCCAGCTCACTTTTGCCATAGAGCGTAGCCGCCAGCATCACCGTCTGCACGCCCATATTGTAGAAAAAGAAGGCAAACAGAAAGCGTTTTATCGTGGGGCGATGCGTCATTTCTCCCCACACCTTCCGCAATTCGGCATAGCCCTGCGACAATTTTCCGGAAATCTCCTTTCGCGACCGGCCCTTGGGCAGCCCGCGCAGCGCCAGGGTAGAAAAGCCCAGCCACCACGCGCCCGTCAGCAGGAAAGAAAGCTGCGAGGCGCGGCCCACGGTAATGCCGAAAAGGTCGTTTTTCAACACAAAGACAAAGCAAATCAGTTGGAGCAAAATGCTGCCGATGTAGCCATAGGCAAAGCCTTTGGCGCTGAGTTTGTCCTGCTCTTCGGGCAGGGCAATGTCGGGCAGATAGCTGTTGTAGAACACCAGACTGCTCCAGTAGCCCACGCAGGCCAGGATGGTCAGGCCGAGGCCCAGGGCAATGTTGGAGCTGTCAAAAAAGAAGAGTCCGGCGCACGAGAGGCTGCCCAGCGTAGCAAAGGCACGAAGAAATGTTTTCTTGTTGCCCCGCGTGTCGGCGATGCCGGAGAGCAGGGGCGAGAGAATGGCTACGATGCAAAAAGCCAGCGCCAGCGCATAGTTGTAGAGCGCGGTATTGATAAACCGATGTCCGAAGAGCGTAACATAGTCAATCGTGTCATCACGGCCATCGCCGGTGATGGTTTCGTAGTAAGCCGGAAAAATAGTGGACGTAATAACGAGGTTGTAGGCCGAGTTGGCCCAGTCGTACATCGCCCAGCTATTATGGAGTTTCTTTTTGGAAATCACAGGCGGAAAGGTAGGCTATGTTTGATGTTTCATGTTTCATGTGTCATGTTTCATGTATCATGTTTCGTGGATTGATAGAAAGTTGATGAGGTTGATAAAAGTGGGTATAGGGCAAATTGTACTTTCCGGAAAAAGCCTCTTAGGGGCGGCATTATGGTAGCGTTTCTAGCGAGACAAAGCCGGTTCATTCTCAAATCCATTCGTGTCTATTCGTGTATTCGTGGCATAAAAGAGAAAACCCCATTCGCGGCAAAACAAACCGGAACGGTTTTGGTGTAAAAAATCGTCCCTACCATTTCCCTGCAATGCCCCCTATACACCCTCGGCATCAACGCCGCCTACCACGATTCTGCCGCCTGCCTGCCTCTCCAAAATGCCCTTCCACGCCGTGGCCTACTGCCTCAAATAAGCGGGCATTCACCTTTCCGGCGTGGGCCATATTGCGTACGGCTACGACCCGCAACTGCTCCTCGGCGAGTACCTCGGCAAAAGCGAAATTTCCATCCCCTTAGCCGGACTTTGGCACAAAAGGGAACCTTCGGCGCGGCATGATTGGTGTGTTTTTGTGAGTAACTAAACCTGCAAAAACATACTTTCATTCCCGCGTCCGCTGGAGCGCCCTGAGAGCTGCACACATCTTGTTGTGCTTGCTGGCAGAGACTTTCTGCGGCCACAAAGATTTCAAGAACATCGGCGACAAGCTGTTTCTGGAATTGAAAATACATGGTATGCTCCGGAACGAAGCCGAGCGGAACGCCCTGCAAATCCGGTTTCTGGAAGCGCACTGCTATTTTACGCCTACTGCCTTTGCCAAACGCAAGCCTGCAAAAGGCCTGCACCTGGCGCGACTCAAAGCGGGCATTTCTGAAACATTCTATTCTACCTGATCAGACGCAGATTCAGGTTTATTTTCCGGAAATTCGCTGTGGCATCTCTGTAACCTCTGTGTCCCTTTCCTGCCGCAAAACCACGTGGAGCCGCGCTTTGCACTCCGGCAGCCTAAAAGCTAAAAACCACGGCGTGGGCATTCCATCGGGAAAATGGCCCCGTTATGGAGTAATTTTGCACCCGGTATCCCCAGCGGTCAGCTTCGCTGCCGGATTTCCGGAAAATATTCTTATGCTCGATACTATTGAAAGTGCGCTGGAAGACCTCCGCCGTGGCAAGCTGCTGATTGTGGTGGACGATGAAGACCGCGAAAACGAAGNNGATCAACTTTATGTCGCTGCATGGCCGCGGCCTCATCTGCGCACCGCTCACCGAAGAACGTTGCGACGAATTAAGTCTGCACCTGATGGTGCAAAACAACACGGTGCTCCACAGTACGCCGTTTACCGTCTCTATTGATCTCATCGGCAAGGGCTGCACCACCGGCATCTCGGCCCACGACCGCGCCGCCACCGTGCAGGCACTCATAGACCCCGCTACCCGTCCCGAAGACCTGGGCCGTCCGGGACACATCTTCCCGCTCCGCGCCCGCTCGGAGGGCGTTTTGCGCCGCGCCGGCCACACCGAAGCCACCGTGGACCTCGCCCGCCTCGCCGGTTTTGAACCCGCCGGCGTGCTGGTGGAAATCATGAACCCCGACGGCACGATGGCGCGCCTGCCGGAACTGATGGAAGTGGCCAAAACCTTTGACCTGAAAATCATTTCCATCAAGGATTTGATTGAATACCGCCTGCGTACCGAAAGCCTCGTTACGGAAGAAGTGCGGGTGGAAATGCCCACCAAACACGGCAATTTTGAACTGATAGCCTTCCGCCAAAACAACACCGGCGAGCACCACCTGGCGCTGGTGAAAGGCAGCTGGAAACCCGACGAACCGGTATTAGTGCGCGTTCACTCTTCGTGCTTCACGGGCGACATCCTGCACTCCCTGCGCTGCGACTGCGGCGACCAACTGGCGGCGGCAATGGAGATGGTAGAGCGCGAAGGCAAGGGCGTTATCCTCTACATGAATCAGGAAGGACGCGGCATTGGCCTGATGGGGAAATTACACGCCTATAAACTCCAACAGGAAGGCCGCGACACGGTAGAGGCCAACACCGAACTGGGCTTCAAACCCGATCAGCGCGACTATGGCGTGGGTGCGCAAATCCTGCGCTACCTGGGCATCTCCAAAATCCGGCTGATGAGCAACAACCCCAAAAAACGCGCCGGATTGCTGGGCTACGGGCTGGAAATTGTGGAAAACGTACCCATCGAAGTGCCTTCCAATCCCTACAACGAACGCTACCTGCAAACCAAACGGGACAAGATGGGGCATGAGATTATGCGGTAGGGCACTTTGTGCCGTTGGAGCCTTCGGCTTTCGCCTGATTTCTTTAAAAGAGCCTTTGAATAGCGTTCCGAAAAGCAACTGTAAATTTATAATGTTTTTGGGATCAACACCGATCTATAAACTGTTCACATTAGAAGCCGGAGGCTCCAACGCCCGAAGGGCCGTCCAACAGCGAAGCCTATCAAAGCCCCAAGGGTTCCAACAGTTTTAATGTCCAAGCCGCAGGCTCCAACCCCAATGACGCTCCTCTTCCTCGCCAACCGTTTTCCTTATCCGCCTTTCCGGGGCGATAAGCTCAAGATATTTCACCTGGCCAAACGGCTGGCGGCGAAGGGCCATACCCTGCATTTGCTGACGTTTCTGGAAGACGAAAAAGACCGACAATACATTCCGGCGTTGCAGGAAGTTTTTGCGGAAATTCACCTGGTAAAACTGCCCAAAACCAAAAGTTTGCTCCAGGTGGCCAAAGGGGTTTTTTCAGAAACCCCCTTTCAGGTTTTGTACTTCAAATCGCCCCAAATGCAATACGCCGTGGACGATTTGCTGCGCAAAAACCGCTACGATGCCGTACACGTGCAGCACCTGCGCATGGCCCCGTATCTGGCCGGACACAAAGAACTTCCCCGCATCCTCGACCTGCCCGATGCCTTCTCGCTGTATTGGCAGCGGCGATTGAAAATTTCCGGAAATGCGGTCAAAAAACGGCTGGAGAAAATGGAGTTTGAGCGGGTCTATCAGTTTGAAAAAGAGATGATCGGCGCATTCGACAGGGTGCTGACCTGCTCGGCAGAAGACCGGGAATATCTGGAAAAAGAACACGGCGCGGCCAACCTTGCCCTGCTGCCTAATGGCGTAGATTTAGAACAGTTTCAGGCCGAAAACCATGATTACAGCGGCGCACAAACGCTGCTTTTTACCGGCAATATGGACTATGCGCCCAACGTGGACGCAGTGGTGTATTTCGCCAAAGAAATTTTCCCCTTAGTGTTGGAAAAACACCCGCAGGCGCGCTTCGTCATTGCCGGTCAGCGGCCCGTGAAGGCCGTACAGGCGCTGGCTTCCGGAAATATTGAAGTAACCGGCTTTGTCGAAAACCTGGCTACGATGTACAGCCGCGCTGCTGTGCTGGTTGCGCCGCTGCGCTTTGGCGCGGGCACGCAAAACAAGGTTTTGGAAGCGATGGCGATGGGCGTTCCGGTGGTGTGCTCGCAGGTAGGATTTAATGGCCTCGGCATTGCCGACGGGCAGGGCGCTTTTATGCGCACCGAAGCCGTTTCGTTTGCTCAAAAAGTAACGGAATTGCTTTCCAGTGAAAAACTGCGGCAGGAAACCGGCGAGGCCGGGATGGCCCACATCCGCGCGCAGTTTGGCTGGGATGCCGTGGCCGAAAAGCTGGAAGGGTACCTGGAAGGGGTTGCGGAGGCTACGGGATAAGAAATTTCCGGAAATCCTCCCTCAATTTCCGGAAAACCGCACTCCCAGCAGGCCGCTGTCGGTGGTGTCGGGAATGGCGGTGTGGGCGGCCGTGTCGCGTACCGGAATTGCAGCTTTCGTTTTGCGCCAGGGCAGGAGAAAATCCAGGATGTGATCAAAGCTGCGCCGGTAGGTAATACCCGCGCCGCTGCGGGAGACGTTGTCGTTAATCAGCACGTCATAGTTAGCGGTATGAAACACATTGAGCCGCAGCCGCCCATCTTCCTGCAACAAATATTGCAGCCGGAAATCGCCTACCGGATTAAAATTGCTGCGGTTGTTATTTCCCACCGGGCGGCCCCAGTCGTAAGCCGAACCGACTTCTGCCACCAGCCGGTTGTTGAAGAAATTGCGCCGCAAGCCCAGCTTTACCTCGTTGCGCTCCGTGGTGCTGCCGTCGCCCGTGCCGCCGGCCAGGTCGTAGCTTTTATAGCGCAAATCGAGGGCGATCTGGTTGTCGCCGGTAAGTTTGCTGATGATATTGGTAAGCTGCCCCGACACGTTGGAGGAAAGCATATCGCTCACGTTGTTGATCACCGAGCGGCTGGCCGTACCGGTGGCAATACCCTGGCTGGGTACAAAACTGCCGATGAGCAGCAGCGAGGCTACCTGGTCGAACAGTTCTCTTTCGTTCTGGCGGATGCGGCGCAGTTCGGTCTCGGCTACCGTGCCGGTAGAGCGGCCTTCGGGCAGGTTAATATCAAACGTAAAAACCGGCTCGGTGAGCGAGCCTTTCATGCGCAGCAGCAGATCCACCTTCTGGCGCGTTTGCGCGTCGGTGCGCTCCGACTGAGGCAGGCCCTCCACCTGTCGCGGGTCGAGCAGGTCGTAGAGGCGGGCATAGGTGGGATAGACGGCCTCTACATTCAGATTTGTTTGCGAAACCGGCCCGCTAAAGGAGATAGTACTGCCGCTGTTGATGTTGAAGCGCCGCTGAAAAGCCACCTGTCGCAGCGTGAGGGTATAATCGCCGCTTTCGAGCGTCAGGTTGCCGTAGAGCCGGGCGGCCGCGCCGGAGGGCAGTTCCAGCCGGATGGAGCCATTGCCGCGTCCGTTGATGGCATCGCCGGTGGCCGGGTCCAGAATCATGCTCACTTCTACCAGCGGATTGGCGACGGCATCGAGATTCATCGAGAACCGCAGCGGCGCTTTACGGATAGCCTGCGAATCGTTTTTGTTATAGTTTTTAAACGTTACAAAGCTGTAGCTGCTCGTGCCGTTGGAGGAGGTGATGGGCAGGTAGAGGTTGCCGGGTTTGGTAGGCACGGCCCGCATCACGTTGAGTTGCAGGTTATCGGTGGTGCCGCGCAGCGAGACTTCTGCCGCAGCGGTTACATTGCCGTAATACACATCGTTTTCGCCGGGTTTCAGGTTCAGGGCTTCAATGCTGCTGGTCTTTACATCAATGGCAAAGCGCATATCGCTGAAGTTGCGGTGGCTGATATTTCCGGAAATATCGGCGCGGTTACCGGCCCGGTCATACATCCCGATAGTGCCGAGGTTGATGCTGTTGCTGGTAACGCCGATGGTAGCCGAGGGGATGGTATAATTTACGCCGGTATAGTCGAGGCGCAGGGCGGCATTGCGCAGCACGAGCGTGCCGTTGGTTAGGGGGTTGGAAGGCGTTCCGCCGATATTGATGATGCCGTCGATATTGCCTTTCAGTCCGCTGACGGAGCCGGCGGTAAAAGGGGCTATCCAGCGCAGCGGTGTGTTGTCGAACACGATTTGGCCGTCGGCGATGGCATGGGTGGTGTCGGTGTCGAAAGTGCCGCCGACCCGCAGCGAAGCGCCCGGGCGGAAGATACCGGTTTGTGGTTCCAGTGTCAGGCGGGTGTGTGCAATGTCGTAGCCGCCCACCACCGCGATATTGCCAATCGTATCAGCGCCGAGGGCCACATTCGTGGCACGCAGATCGGCCTTCAGGGCGCGGCTTTCGGCCAGCGGCTCATAGAGCTTCACCGTGCCGTTCACAAAGCCGGAACTCTGGTATTCGCGCAGCGATTCTATCTCCCGCAGGTTGGAAAGGTCGTAGGCCGTAATGGCAGCCGTGAGCAGCGGCTTGCCATTTTCGGTGCTGCTGTTGATAACCACCCGCTGCGAATCGGAGTGCATATCCAGATCCTGGATAAAAAGGTATTTATCCGCAAAAGCAAAGGCATTATTTCCGGAAATTTCCCAGCGGTCGGCATTCAATAAAAACTCGGAGGGACGCAAAAATCCCGAAAGCGTGTCGCCATGTGCGCGGGCAAAGCCCTGAATGCGCGCCGATCCATAAGCATCCGGCGAATGGGTAACGATGGAGAAATCCAGCGAGTCGTTGCCCACCAGCACGTTCATATCGAGGGTGGCGTTGAGCAGTTCGTTGTTGGTGGCAAAGCGTTTGGCCGAGCCGGTGAGCAGGATTCTTTCGTAATCGCCGTTGGCCAGCACGGTGGTGTTTTGCAGATACAGCGGCCCGATTTGTCCATAAGGAAAATTCGCCTCCAACACCAGTCGCCGCTCGGCTGTTTTCATAAAACCATAGAGCGTGCCGCTGTCAAAGCCCCGGATTTGCGGCAGCAGCACGGCAAAAAGCGGGTCTATTTTATGGGTGAAAATGCTGTAAGTGAAGTCCTGTAATTCGGGTGCTTTGCGGGGTGGATCAATATAATTAGGCAGATAACCGGCCAGGAAAAGCTGCGCCGTGGCGGGTACCTGCGTGAGCAAAAATTTTCCGGTAAGCTCTGCCGAAAGGGCATTACTGGCAATAAAAAGCCGCCGGTTCTTGTTGGTATCAATAGAAGAAGTCAGCGCGATGGAATCGAGGTCGAGCCGCGCACCGTTTCGCCGCAGGTCGATGTTGTAGAGCGTAGCCGAGCCGGTGAAGTCATCGGGGTCGAGGCCGGTGGTGGCCATGCGCAGGTCGGCAGAGGCGAGGGTAGAATCTTTGGTAAAGCCCAGCGCCGTCCAGTTGCTTTGCAGCAGGTGGGCCGTTGCGTCGAGCACGGGTTTGGGGCCGGAGAAATCCACCGTTCCGTCGAAAGCCAGCGCCACGTTCGGGTCGGTAACCTGCCCGGTTCCGGAAAATTTCTTCCGTGCCAGTGTGCCGTCCACCAGAATGCCGGTGTAGGGATAGCCGGCTACTTCAAAGCGGCTGATATTTCCTTTCATCTGAAGCGCCGCCAGCAGCGGGTCAAAGCCTTTGCCTTCGATTTCGGCAACCGCGCTGATGCTGCCCACCTTTGGGATGCGCAGGAAAGGCCCAATCTGAAAATTATGGGTTCGGATGAAACCTTTATAAGTGGCGTTGCGGCCCGAAAGCGGCGGCACCGACATTTTTATGTTTGAGACAATGGTTCCGAGGTTGGTAACGAGCGTGCCGGAGGTCAGAAAAGCGTCGTAATAGCCGTTGAAAGCGCCGTTGAACTGGGCAAAGCGCAGGATTTCCAGCGCCACGGCGGGGTGGCCCCGCAGTTGCGGCGCCCATTTCAGGATGGCCGGGCCGGTGGTGAAAATCCCGCCTTTCTCAAACGAGAAAAACGTCTTTTCGATATCGGGCAGTCCGCGCATGGCCAGGTTGCCCGTCAGGCGCGAGTCGCCGTCGGTAACGTTCAGGTTCTCCGTCCGGAAATCGGCCACCGTGCCGTCAAAATTTCCGGAAGCGCGAGCTATTTGTTTCATCCACTTCATCGGCGGGGCGAAGTAGGCAATGTCCTGCATATCTACCTGCGCGTCCTGGAGGCGGGCCGTCATGCGCACGCTGTCGATGTATTCCGTAAAATCCGGAAACCGCTTGTAGTGCATGGCGTAGTAATCGCCAATGGTGCTGTTGTTGGTTTTGAGCAGCAGATTTTTACACTCCGAAAGCACAGGCGAAACCGTTACGTCGGCTTCCATGTGGCGGATGAGAACGCCGCTGCGCTCGGTGGCCTGCAGGTGGTCGATACGGCCCGTGATGGTGTCGCCGAGGATGCGAACTTCTTTGGCCTGGATGTCCACGCCGGTAATGCCGAGGTGGTCGGCGTCAAATTCGCCTTCGGGCGCGGGCTTGTCGTTGAACTGGAGTGAAAAACCGCAGTCTTTGAGGTCAAGTGTTTTGGCGTAGAGCTTCCAGCCGGCGGGGTTAAAAGCCGTGGTATCAATCACATACGAAGGCGCGGGCGGCGCGGCGGTGTCTTTGGGTTGGCCGCCGGGGTAGTCGCGGATGTGGTAGGAGCCGCCTTGGATTTGCAGTCGACCAATGCGGGCGATTTTCTTTTTAATATCCACCTCATCGGCGGCCATTTGCAAAGCCCCGATTAGGAGCCACTGATCGTTGCCGGCCCAGGCATCGGACATCCGGAATCGGATATTTTTGAGGTCGAGGGCTTTGAGGTCGAGTTCCAATTCGTTCTGGGCCTTCGTGGTGTCGCGCGGGCCGGTGTTGAAGGCATCGGCTACAAACTGATAGTTCCACTCCGGCCCTTTGGGCGTGCGGTGGAGATATACATCGGCATCGTGCAAGCCCAGGTAGTGAATAACAGGGACTTCTTTCCGGAAAAAAAACCAGTCGGTGATGCGCAGTTGCACTTCGCCGGCGTAGAGCAGGGTATCGCCCTGCTGGTCTTTCATCAAAAAGCCTTGCAGGCGCAGCTTGTTTAGAAACCCGATGCGCACGCTTTTCACCCGCACTTCGGTATGGAGCTTGCGCGCGAGCGCATCCACCGCCCTGTGTGCCAGATAATTCTGCACCGGCGGAAGCTGAATGAGCACGACCGCCAGCAGGAGCAGCGCCAGAATGCTCAGCAGCGTGTTTCGCAGGATTTTAAAAAAGCGCTTCAAGTGTGGGTAATAGCGGGAACTTGCAAAGATATTGCGTTCGCGATTTGTCGGATCCGCGCGTGAAACCTGATTCGACCGGACAAGGCCTGATGGGTTTATGGGGCGCTGTGTTCGGTGCGCTGGTCGCCACAATTTCCGGAAATGTGCTTGCTGCACCCGCTCCAGTGTAAAGTCAAGCCAATGTTGTCGGGTTGAGCCTCACCCCCCGCCTCCGCCTCTGGCGGAAGAGGGGAGCCTAAAGACCTGATGAAAAGCACTTGACTAAGTTCCGGACGCTCTTACGCACTTTCGCGCCCGGTCTGCATGATTACGTTGTTGGCAATCATAAGGAGTGAAAACACAAGTAGGCGCATACGAGTTGTTTTTGATGCTCTTTTAGGCGTAGATGCCGGCAGCGGTAGGCGGTGGGCGTGAGACTATCTGTTTGAAAAAAGGAGGTGTTATCTTTGGCTGTATGAATTCGCTTCCGGAAATTACACGTACGCTGCAAGCGCTCAAGCCGGAATTAAGCCGCCTGTATGGGTGGACACAATCGGTTTGTTCGGCTCGGTGGTGCGCGATGATTTTACGCCGCAGAGCGATGTGGACGTTGTGGTTTCCTTCAACCGGCCTATCGGAATTGGGTTTGTGGACCTGGCTGAAAAGCTTCAAAACGCCTTGAGCCGAAAGGTAGACCTGGTTTCCCAAAAAGGCATTCAGGAAGATTATTGGAAGGCGATTAAAAAAGAGGTATTGTATGTCTAAAAGAGACGAGCGCCTTTTGAGTGCATCTTGTATTGTTTTTGTAGAACCGCATAGATAAAGGTGCTAGCAGGGCTTTTGAACCTAAACAATGCTTTTTGCGAAGCGGAGAATGTTTCGCATATTTGCGAGTTACATGCCATTTTAAAACTATGACACTTGAACAATTGTGTGAGAGTTTATCTGAACAGAAGCAATTAAAGCTTGCAATTGATTTAATCAATATTTCTTTGCCAGCGTGGGAGGAATACACAAAATCTAATACTCTTACATATCGAGACACAGTTGTAGGTTTAACACACACCGTTGATAAAGATTTATTGCACGACACAATAAATGAAATAGCAAGTTTTTTGGCAAAACCTGAAGCAGTTATACTTCACAAGGGATAAATTAG
>DDEO01000185.1 GCA_002336725.1 Bacteroidetes bacterium UBA1952
GACCTGCCGCGCAAAACGAGTATGTTGTTTTCGCTGGGCGGCGACGGCACCATCCTCGATGCGGTATGTCATGTAGGCAGCAGCGGGATTCCCATCATCGGCATCAATCTGGGGCGGTTGGGCTTCCTGGCCGCCATTCCGGAAGAAGAAGTGGCATTGGCGATAGAGAGTCTGGTGCGCGGCTCCTACACCATCGAGCAGCGCAGCCTCGTTCATCTGGATGCTTCCGTACCGCTTTTCGGAGACACGCCCTTTGCGCTCAACGAGTTTACCCTCCACCGCAAGGATTCGTCGTCTATGATTAAAATCCATACCTATCTGAACGGCGAATTTCTCAATACCTATTGGGCCGACGGCCTGATTGTGGCCACGCCTACCGGCTCCACGGGCTATTCTTTATCGTGTGGCGGGCCGGTGGTTTTTCCGCAGGCAAGCTCTTTCCTTATCACCGCCGTAGCGCCCCACAACCTCAATGTGCGGCCTATTATCGTGCCCGACGACAACGTCATTTCTTTTGAGGTAGAAGGCCGGGCCGAGCAGTTTCTGGCGACTTTGGATGCCCGAACCGAAGCCATTACCGCCGGCGTGCAGATGGCGGTGCGCAAAGAAAGTTTTAAAATCTCGCTGGTGCGCCCCGACGAGCATAACTTCCTCAAAACCATCAAGCAGAAACTGTATTGGGGCGCTGATACGCGGAATTAACCCTTCGGTTGTTGGACGTTTCACGTTGGAGCCTTCGGCTTGGAGTGCTTCGCTGTTGGACGCTAAAGCTTTGGGAATGCTGCGCTGTTGGACGTTTCATGTTGGAGCCTTCGGCTTGGAGTGCTTGGCTGTTGGACGTTTCACGTTGGAGCCTTCGGCTTGGAGTGCTTCGCTGTTGGACGCTAAAGCTGTTGGAGTGTTCTGCAATATAAACCTACCGTTTCCTCCATGATACATGACACATGACACATGACACATGAAACATGACACATGAAACATGACACATGAAACATGACACATGACACATGAAACATGAAACATAAATCCCTGTTCATTATGAAACGCGACGGCGCGCGCAAAAGCATCTGGCAGACGGAAGCTGCCTATATTCCGCAATCCAATCCAGATACCAATACGGTGTATGATACCAAATAGACGGCTAAAATAGACGGCTAAAATGAATACCGCAATCGGCTCCCTTCTTCCGCCAGAGGCGGAGGCCGGGGGTGAGGCCAACGCGATGCATGATTTAGCTGGCTAAATGGTATAAGAGCGCGGGCGCAAACGTCCCTGACTTATTTCCGGAACAGGGCGGGGCTTTTTTCCGGAAATTCAGGCTTGAACGCAACTTCTCCCCGTAGCGGCAAAGCAAAGATCCTGTTCGTGTCCATTCGTGTTATTCGTGGCCAAAAACGCCGCCGCTAATTTTGTCCCCATGAAAAAAGCCCTGCTCCTTTCCATCCTGCTCCTCCTCCACTTTTCCGGAAATGCGCAGGGCTGGAAACCCTACCGGCAACTCAGCAGCGCCGAAATGCTGCACGAGGTGCAAAAGCTCGGCGTTACCGGCTCGGCGCTCTACATTGCCGCCCACCCCGACGACGAAAACACCCGCGTTCTGGCATGGCTGGCCAATGAGAAAAAAGTGCGCACCGGCTACCTCTCGCTCACGCGCGGCGACGGCGGCCAAAACCTGATTGGAACGGAACAAGGCGAAGCACTCGGCATCATCCGTACGCAGGAACTGCTCGCCGCCCGCCGCATTGACGGCGCAGAACAATTTTTTACCCGCGCCTACGACTTCGGCTATTCCAAAAATCCGGAAGAAACCTTTCGCTTCTGGAACCACGACTCGGTGCTCTCGGACGTGGTTTGGGTCATCCGGAAATTCCGACCCGATATTATCATCACCCGTTTCCCCACAACCGGCGAAGGCGGACACGGCCACCACACCGCCTCGGCCATGCTGGCGGTAGAAGCCTTTGACGCCGCCGCCGACCCGAACCGTTTTCCGGAACAATTGCAGTACGTGCAGCCCTGGAAAACCAAGCGCCTGTTCTGGAACACCTTCAACTTTGGCGGCAACAATACCACAAGCGAAGACCAGATTAAAGTGGACGTCGGCGGCTACAATGCGCTGCTCGGCAAAAGCTACGGCGAGATTGCCGCCGAGGCCCGCACGATGCACAAAAGCCAGGGCTTTGGCACGGCGCTGCAACGCGGCAGCAGCCTGGAATATTTCAAACAACTCAAAGGCGACCCGGTAAAAAGCGATTTATTTGAAGGGATAGATTTGACGTGGGGAAGAATCAGAAATTCCGAGGAAATACAAACTACTATTGAGGATGTCATTGCGGACTTCAATATCCTTCACCCAGAAAAGAGCGTCCCCTATCTATTTAAGATTCAGAACCTAATTGGTTTCCAGAAAAGTACTTTTTTGAGTAAAGGTGGGCAAACTTCAATACAGGTGTATGAAGATGAACTTGGTGGTTGGCTAGACTTAAAAAGAAAGAAAGTAAATGAATTAATAGGCCTTTGCTCAGGAGCCTTTCCAGAAGTCGTCTCAACAGTTCAAAGCGCCAGCCTAGGAAGCCGACTAAGTATAGTTCCACAAGTGGTCAATCGTTCAAAAGTTATTGATAGTTTGGGAGACCTTGGTATCACTGCCTTAGACAGTCCTAATGGGAAAAGATTCGTTCTGCTTCGGGAAAAATTGCCATTCATGAAGGAATACAAGGACACCTTTCGCATATTGCCAACAAAAGAGGAAAATGGAACTACTAGTCCCTACTGGCTAGATAAACCACGTTCTATCGGACTTTTTAACGTTGAAGATTTTGCTTTACTTGGTAGACCAGAAGCAGAGTCGCCGTGGACATCCTTTTTATTCTTCTCGGGAAAAGAGGCTTTTAGAATACGGCGACCTATCGTTTATAAAACCACCGACCCTGTCAAAGGCGAAATCTACCAACCGCTGCAAATTCTGCCGGAAGTAACGCTCGATATCCTGGCCAACTCGTTGGTGTTTGAAAACTACCAGCCGAAGATTATTTATGTAAAAATCCGCTGCCACGCCGACAGTATTTCCGGAAATCTGGAGCTAAACGCGCCTACCGGTTGGGCCATGCAGCGCAAACCCGGGAAAATAACGCTTCGCAAAGGCGGCGACACCACCATTCCCATTCGCTTCACGCCCACACGCGACGCGGCCAACTATTTCTTTAAACCCGTTTTTGTCTCCGGCGAAAAACGCTTTAACCAGCACGCGCGGCTCATCCATTATCCTCACATCCCCGACCAGACCTACCTGAACGAAGCCAAAGCCTACATGACAGCGTTTCCGTTGGAAAAAGGCACGGCTAAAAACATTGGCTACATCGCCGGTGCGGGCGACGAAGTGCCGGAAGCCCTGCGCAACGTGGGCTACTCCGTTACCGAGCTTTCCCAAAAAGAAATAGAAGCCGGCAACCTCTCCCGCTACGACGCGATTGTTACCGGCGTACGGGCCTATAACACGCAGGACTGGCTTCAGGATGCCTACCCGCGCCTGATGGACTATGTGAAGGCCGGCGGCAACCTGATTGTGCAATACAACACCAACAGCCGCATTGGCCCGGTGAAAGCACAGATTGGCCCAGATTCGTTTACCATCACCCGCGACCGCGTTACCGACGAAAATGCCGCAGTAACCTTCCTCGCGCCACAGCATCCGGCGCTGAACAAGCCCAACAAGATTTCCGGAAAAGATTTTGAAGGCTGGATTCAGGAGCGCAGCATCTACCACGCGGGCAACTGGGCACCGGCTTTCACGCCCCTGCTTTCGATGGCCGACCCGGGCGAAAAACCCTCCGACGGCAGCCTGATTGTAATGCCCTACGGCAAAGGCAATTTCGTCTATACCGGCCTGGTATTTTTCCGGGAACTGCCGGCGGGCATTCCGGGCGCGTACCGGTTGTTTGCCAATCTGCTGGCCCTGCCGAAGCGGTAGGGAAGAGACAAAAGACGATAGATAAAAGACAAAAGAGGAATTGAATCCCATCTATCGGCACCCCGGAACGGAGCCTTTTCGGCTTGGAGCCGCTTAAAGTCCATTCCGCAGAGCTAAGGAACTTATACTGCTTTCAATTTAGTAACAACCTATTGTTGGTGGCTATTTCGCAGAACGCCCCGCCAACGGCGGGGTTCCTACACACATAACGTCAGTCAGCAAATAAAAACACCTGTCAGGTTTTTGAAACCTGACAGGTGTTTTTGTATAAAGAGGACTAAAATTTCCGGAAAATTTCTTCCCCACTTACGAGGTCTGTGGTATCTACCTCCTGCATAAGCTTTAGCAAGCCGGCATTCTCAAGTGCTTCCGCTGGAATTTCGGCGATGCCCAAGCCCAGCTTTTGGAGCAGTTCTGTCAAAAACTGCATTTCGGAAGCGTCTTTCGGCGTGATGAGAAGGGAATTCATAGACGTAAAAATACGAATTTTCAGCCAGCCGTTTGTAGGGATGAACATAAAAAAAGACGCCCGGTTTGGACGTCTCTACACCGGAAATTTCCGGAAATTCTTACTTCATTTTCGCCTGCGCGATGAGCTTTTCGTTCATCGTTACATAATCGGCGTTCTGCGCGGCACGGGCCAAATCCATAGACTTTTGCGCCGAGGCAATAGCGCCGGCTTTGTCGCCCTGCTTCAGCTGGATTTTAGCTTTCAGGTGTTGCATCCAGAAGGCTTTCGGGTTTTGCTCGATGGCCTTGTTTACCCACGTCAGCGCCTGACCGAGGTCTTTGTCATTGTCGTAGTAATAACCGGCAGCCTGGAAATACGGGCGGCTGTCCACTTCCAGGGTTTTGGAAATAGTAGCCATAATCTTCTGGTCGATATCGGCTTTCACGGCAAACGAAGCACGGGTGTTTTCCCACATAATATCCATCCGGGCACTATTGGCCGTCAGGTCGCCGATATTGATGGTAAACGTCTCCACGCGGTCGGCAAGGCGGGCGGGAATTATCGTTACGCGCAGGGCTTCGTCGGCGGTGTTGTAATTGGCTACGTCGCCACCGAGGTTCAGGTTTTTGCTAAACAGGATTTCCCAGCGGTCTTTGGCCGGAATGGTGTAGAGCGCATAGGTTCCGGCGGCCAGCGGCTTGCCTTCGATGGTTACGTCTTCGCCAAAAGTGATTTTGGTAGCGCCGTTTGCGCCGGTGCGCCACACTTTGCCAAACGGCACCACATCGCCATAAATCGTGCGGCCTTTGGCCGACGGGCGCGAGTATTCCACCTTGATATTAGACAGGGCAAACGCCTGATCAACGGTTTGCAGCGGCGAAGGGGCCGGTACTTTCAGGCCCTGGGCGAACACGGTTCCGGAAAACAGAAAGCCAGCGAGCGCAAGCGTCAAAAGTTTTTTCATAAAAAAAAGTGTGTTTTGGGAAGCCGCGAAGGTAGGCACAGGCAAAGGGATGCCCGGTTATACGACTTATCGGGCAACCGGCATTTCGCCCGCCGGGTTATCAAGTCGTGGATGCTTCTAAAATCCTTTAGGCCGCACAAGCGTAAACACCCGCGAGATGTTGAAGCCAAAGCGAATGTCGCCATCGCCGATTTTGCCGCGCGTTTCGCCAATGTAGCTGCGCTCGGTCATGCCGGGAGCGTTGGTGAAATGGAGTTGAAAAACGTGTCCGCCGGTTTCAATATCAAAGCCAATGGCTACGGCATCGGTCGTGCCGGAGAGGCGGTCGCCCAATACCGGAAAATACTCGGCGTTGAAGGTTACGCGGCGGCTCAGCCGGATGCGTCCGCCAATGCCGAGGGCAAAAAGATTGTTGGGGTCGGCCTGAAGCGGAACGAGGTTGTAGTGCGAAAAAGTGGGCGAGAGTTGCAGCGAAAAGCGGTCGCCAAACTTGCGGGCAATCAGGATTTGATGGGTATAGCTCAAGTTCTGCAACGCACTATATCCGTTGCCCGTGCGTTCGCTCACGGCGCCCACATAGCTCACCGAAAGCGGCATTCCGGAAGTGCGCTGACGCAGCAGTTTTATCTTGGCATAGCCGTCTATTTCTTTGTTGTAACCGCTGCGGCCAATGCCCACCATAATGCCATCGGTGATGCCGTAGTCGAGCATCAGTTTGGTGGTAGCGCCGTCGAGGCCGAAAAAGTCGTGCAGGCCGTTTTGCAGGGTATTAAAGCGGTGCGAAATCCGGAAATCCAGCACGCCGGCAGCGAGGTTTTCGATGCTATGCTCCGTTACGACCCGTGTAGTTTTGAAGGTAGCAATCACCGGCTGCGGCTTTGTTTTCTCCGTGCCGAGCGCATCCAGTAGATTGCCGTCGTTGCCGGTTTGGGAAAAGCCGGAAATTCCGGAAAACAAACACAGCAGCAGGGTGATATATTTCATGTGGATAAATCCCGGAGGAGGCAAAGACACAAAGGTAAGAAAGCCTCCGGGCAAGGCAGGTCGGTGTGTGCAATGTCGGGCGCATAACAGATTTCATCTCCGGCAAAATCTCGCAGCGGCGCAGAGAAAAAACTGCTGCTATCTCAGCCCGGCAAGTGGCTGATGCTCCGTCTGTGCAACGGGTCATACCCCCGCAATGCCTGCTGCCGCCGCCTACATGGTCATCTGCGCAAGCTGCGCCGCAAAGGTGTTGCAAAAGGAATAGCGGTCGCTGAAATCTACCTTAGAAAGGTCAAACGACAGGTTGGGGAAAGCCTCTTTGGCGGATGCAACAAGTGCGCGAACCGTCGCTTTGATAAGCCCGCTCGCCAACTTATTGGTCTCGGTGTCGAAAAAAGCCTGTTTCAGCCCCAGATCGGCAAAATAATGCGGATGCAGCACCGCACACAGGAGGAGCGTCAAATCGCTTACCACATCGGGCAGGCTATAGAGGTATCGGTTGTAAAGCGGACCAAAGGCAATCAGTTTCAGGGCAAGTTCCCATTGCTGTCGCGCCTTGTAGGTGTCGGCATCGCGCAGGGCCGTCAGGATGTTGTCGCGCATTTTTTCCGGCCTCGGATTGTCGGTAAGCGAGAAGGCACTCCGGGTGCGGTGCAGGCTCGTGCGCAGGTCTTCCTGCGTCCATTCCAGCAGGGCCGTCAGGGCAGTGCGCATCTGCTGATTGCGCAGCACAAGTGCAGTGCCTTCTTTTTGCTTCCAGTAAAGCCCGGAAATCCGTTCCAGTTCCAGCATCAGCCGACCATCTGTGGAGAGCAAAAAGTCCAGCTTGTAAATCGTACACAGATAGATATGGGCAATGGCACCGGCATAGGTATCGTTGTCGAAAGAGGCCGCCAGGTCGAGGGAATGCTGAATCCAGCGTTGAAAAGCCTTCCATTTGGTCTCCAGTTCCTTGTCGGAGATCTGCTCAACCGGCGCACGCGGCATGGGTTTCAGATCGCTGAAATCGGCAAGCAGACTGTCATCCTGCCGGTCGGATTTCAGGGCCAGCTCCTGAAGTCCTTCATATACTTTATAGGGCGATGCCGTAGCCGCCAGGGTATCAAAAACAAAGTAAAAAATACCCTTCTCGTCCAGCCCGACACTGGTGAAACGCAGTTCATAATTCAGTTCCAGCAGGCGGCGCATCACTGCCGTGCCGGGATTTTCAGAACGGGCCAGCGGCACGCAGGCATGAATAAAATGGCCGTCGAAAGTACCCTTCACCAGGCTCGATCCCTGCGCAATCCGGAAGTGCAAAACCCCTTCTTCATCGGTTGTCCAAGAAACGGCCTGCTCTCTGGGGTCGTCCAGATAGCGCAGCAGGGTTTCTACGGATTCCATGTATTTTCCGGCTTCAAAGAGCTTCTCGGCATCGCCCCAAAGGCTTTTCTGTTTCGGCGTGCGGTTATTATCGCTGTAATGCCCAAACTGAAGGTGTTGAATCCCATCCAGCGGCGGCGCAGTCAGCGGCTCCGCTGCCGGGTGCCTGGGCTGGCCGGCAGCCCGCTTGCCGGTGGATTGCTTGCCGGAACCAAGCCGGGAACGCAGGCTATGGAGCAGATTATGAAACACGGAAGCCATAGAAGCAAATCTGGATAAATAATAGGTAAGACTGGTTTTTATTTCCGGAAATTTCCGGAAAGATAGCGGGCGAAGCCGCTGCGCCTGCCGGTTCCGAAAAATCTCTTTTTAATAAAATCATGCAAAGACACACCGGAAACGCACCGATTACCTTTGCTGTTTTTGAGAAAGGTATGGCAAAGTCAAAAAACGGCGGACTCGTTTATAGCACCGATCCCAATTTTCAACCCCGGCAGGTGTCTGAATCAAGGGCCGAAACTCCCAATAGTGCGCAGAGGCTACGCCTGCGTCTGGAAAAGCGCAACGGCAAACCTGTAACGGTGGTGGCCGGTTTTCAGGGGCCGGATGCAGCCCTCGAAGCATTGGCCAAAATGCTGAAGACAAAGGCCGGAACAGGCGGCGCTGCCAAAGAGGGCCTGATCCTGGTTCAGGGAGACGTGCGCGAAAAGTGCATCGGCTGGCTCAAAGAATGGGGCGCGAAAGACGTGAAATAACATCTTCTTTTTCCGGAAAAACAACCCCTTCAAAATGACCCTGCAAGAAGCGCAGCACGAAGTAGATCACTGGATTCAAACGGTTGGCGTGCGCTATTTTGGCGAACTGACCAACCTCGGCATCCTGATGGAAGAAGTGGGCGAACTCGCGCGCCTGCTGGTGCGCCGCTACGGCGAGCAGAGCAGCAAGCCCTCCGACACCGGAAAAGATCTGGCCGATGAAATGGCCGACGTGCTGTGGGTATTGATTGCTCTGGCCAATCAAACCGGCGTGGATCTGACGGATGCTTTCCGGAAAAATATAGAAAAGAAAACCCTCCGGGATTCGGAACGCCATCGGGCTAACGAAAAACTGCACTAAAAAAAAATCCCGCATCCTTTTCAGACGCGGGATTTTTTTATGGATAAAGGACTGGATGTTCTTAGCGTACAACGCTCAGCTGCGAAGCAACGGCACCGCCTTTTCCGGTAGTAATCGTATAGATGTAGTTACCGGCAGCCAGGTCGGAAACGTTTACGGGAATTTCATGCGTGCCTGCGGCATATTGGACAGCAGGGATAGTGCGAAGGGTGCGGCCATTCAGGTCAGAGATGGTCAGCGTTACCCCGGTTGCACTTTCAAGCGCAAAACGTATATGGGTTTTCTCGGTAGCAGGGTTGGGATAATTGCCGAAGAAAGTGAGGTCTTTTGCGGTAAAATACTTATCTACGCCCAGGGAACCGGTGAGTTGAACGATAGGAACGATAGAGAGATTTGCATCCAGGTTAAGCTCCCAATAGATATCGCCCCAAACACCCGCGTCGTTCATATACACATTCTGATTGCGGTGAACAGTATCCGTAGTATTGCGCAGATAAGAGCCAACGCCAAAGGAATAGCCATCACGCGAGGAGCGCAGGCTAAAAGTATCGCCTGCCATAGATGACCAGGCATACATCGGCATTGTATAACCCACAAAGAAATCGGAATCCGCTGCGGCCAGCACGTGTGGCGTTGCCAGGAAATGATTCTTAATGGTATCCGGATTCGCGTTGCCGATACCCAGTTGGGTTACCGGCACCGCCATCGAAGCCAGCATCGCACCGGGAAGACCGCTATTAAACTGCCCCGTAGTACCGGCAACAGGTGTCTCCGCCGCGCGGCCCCACAGGCCAAATGTTACCTGCCGCGTGCTGGCAGGGTTTACCATTCCTGCAAAAAGGGCGCGGAAGCCCAGGATTTGCAGACCTGTGTCGGCTTTATAGCGGAAGTGCATTTGCTCTGCAAAACCGCGATCCATATAAGCGTTGGTCCCCAAGACATAACCGCTATCGGCAGGCGCAGCGTTGTCCATCCGATAAGCTACCGATGTGTCAAAAATTTCGCGCGTGTAGTTGTTGGAATAACCCTGCGGCAGAAACACACTCAGGGTGAAAGAACCGGTATCAGAAGTAGCTGCGGCCTTATTCGAAACACCGCCCGGAATTGCGCCATAAACGCTACGCATCTCTGCCAGGCCATGTGTTCTTTTTACCGATTGGGCAGGAGCCACCTTTTGCTGTGCCTGTACGCCGCCGACGCTTGCGGCAGTAGCCAGAAGAAGTAAGATTTTTTTCATAAAAAGTGTTTAGGCCCCGCAAGGTAAAGCTATTTTTATTTACAGAAAGAATTTTTCTCAACACAATCGCCCGCCCGGCTGTTATCTTACAGCTGCAAATCAGTCGTTTCCGGCCTTGATTTCTGCTAAAAAATATTCCCTGCTTTGACCCTTCCTTCCAAACTTCTCGAAGATGCCGTCGGCGCTTTTTCCCGCCTGCCCGGTATCGGTAAAAAAACAGCCCTCCGCCTCGTGCTTCACCTGCTGCGCCAGGAAAAAGCAGACGTGGATGCCTTCACCAACGCCATCGACCGGATGCGCCACAATGTCGTCTTCTGCAAAGTCTGCCACAACGTTTCCGATAACGAAGTCTGCGCCATCTGCGCCTCGCCCAACCGCAATAAAGAACAAATCTGCGTGGTCGAATCCCTGCGCGACGTGATTGCCATCGAATCTACCCAGCAATACAACGGCCTCTACCACGTGCTCGGCGGCATCCTCTCGCCTATCGACGGTATCGGTCCCGACCAACTCCAGATTGAAAGCCTGCGCGAACGGGTGAAAAATACCGGAACCGAAGAGCTGATTATGGCACTCTCGCCTACCATCGAGGGCGATACGACGGTGTATTATATCGCCCGGCAACTCACGCCTTTTAATGTAAAGCTCACCACCATTGCGCGCGGCATCTCCTTTGGCGGCGAACTGGAGTATGCCGACGAGATGACCCTCGCCCGCTCCATCGCCAAGCGTCTGCCGATTGATAATTACGTTTCTATTTCCGGAAAATAAGCCTCCGGCAGCGGCGGCGACAAAAGGCTTTCTTTAAAAAAATTCGCTACACG
>DDEO01000140.1 GCA_002336725.1 Bacteroidetes bacterium UBA1952
TTGTGTCTTTCGTCTTGATACTTGCTACCTGCGTCTCCTCTGCTCCTTTTCATTTATTAATAGAAAAACATTACTTTTAGACCCGTTTTAAGGATTTCGCCGACGGTCGGCGGTTTTTCTTTTTTTATTCAAATAACATCTCTTCCTCCCCACCCCATTTGCCTGCTTCTCGCTATGAAAGCAACTGCTACGCGTTTTAAACGACTGCTTCCCGCGCTTGCCCTCTTTACTTTTTACGGTTCGTCTTATGGACAGCAACCCGGCTGCGGCACGACCGAAGTGAATGCCGCCCTTGCCGCCACAAATCCGGCATTTGCCCAAAGCCTGCGACAACAAAAGCAAGACTGGGCCGCTTTTAATGCCGCGCCTACTCTTAGTCCGCTAAAGCGCATCATCAACAACGCCTCCGGCAGCACATCCTACGAAATTCCGGTCGTGTTTCACATCGTCCACACCGGACAGGCCATCGGCACGCCGCAAAACCCGGCAGACACCACCATTCAGCGGCTGGTGAATTACCTGAACGCCGTCTACAGCGCCACCTGGCCGGCCTATCCGGGTGTCAATAACGGCGGGGTGAATATTCCGGTGCAGTTTGTGCTGGCCCAGCGCACCCCTACCTGCGGCACCACCACGGGCATCAACCGCGTAAACGGCAGTTCGCTGGCGGGCTACAGTGCTTATGGCATCCGGCAATCCGGCGCTACCAACGGCGCACCCGATACGCTGGTAAAAGCCCTGAGCCGCTGGCCCAATACCCGCTATCTCAACATCTGGATTGTTCATAACATCCAAGGCTCGGCGGCCAATGGCGGCAGTGTGGCGGGCTATAGCTACTTCCCCGGCGCACCGGCCCGCATGGATGGCATTGTGCTGCGCTACGACCAAACGACCTGGGCCATCGCCCACGAAGTAGGCCATAGCATGGGTCTGTATCACACCTTTGAAGGCAGCAGCGGCCCCTCTGTCTGTCCGCCCAACGCCAACTGCGCAACCGACGGCGACGAAGTATGCGACACCGACCCGCACGCGCTTGTTTCGGGCTGCCCGACGGGTACCAATAGCTGCACGGGCGCTCCTTATGGCGCAGTTACCTATAATATTATGAATTACTCAAGCTGCCCCAATCGCTTTACGGCGGGGCAGCGCACGCGCCTGCTGTTTCAACTGCTCAACTATCGCGGTGCGCTGGCGGCCTCGCTGGGCAATTTGCCGCCCGGCGTTTATCCCACCAATATTGCCGCTCCGGCCACGGCCTGCATCCCGGCAGCAACCGCCAATCCCGGAAATAATTACGATGTTGGCCCCGGTAATGTAACCTTCGGCACCCTTTCGTATGGAAGTGGCGGCTACACCACAGACGGCTACCGGCACTATATCGACCACACCGTCAATTCCTGCGATGAAGGACAAGCCTTTGGGCGCATTGCACCCGGAACAGCCACTACGCTGAGCATTACGCTGGGTGCGCTGAACCGCGAAAATGCCCGCGCCTGGATAGACTGGAACGGCGATGGCGTTTTCCAAACTTCCGAGCAGGTACTCTCTTTTAGCGGAACGGCAGGCGGCCAGACCGCGACGGCCAGCGTTACGCCGCCGGCTACCGCGCTCACCTGTACGCCGCTGCGGATGCGCGTGGTTTCGGATTTTGCCTCCGGTGCCAATAATCTGACACCCTGCGCCAATCTTTCTTACGGTCAGGCCGAAGATTTTACCATCATCGTTCAGGCACCTACCGCCACGCCTTCCGTTGCTATCGCCCGCTCCGGCGGTTCGGTGGTGTGCGCCAATAGCGCGATTACCTTCACGGCGACACCTACCAACGGCGGCACGTCGCCCAGTTATCAGTGGAAAGTAAACGGCGCAAACGTGGGAACCAATAGTCCCACTTACACCGCTTCCAACTGGACGACGGGCAGCACCGTGAGCGTGGTGATGACCAGCAGCCTCGGCTGCGCACCTTTCGCAACGGCCACTTCGCCCACGCAAACCATCACCGTTACGCAGCCGCCTGCCATGCCCGGCGCGATTTCGGGAGCGGCAAGCGTCTGCCGGAATTCGGTGAACACCTACTCGGTTCCGGCGGTTGCGGGCCTCACCTACAACTGGACCCTGCCGACGGGCTGGAGCGGCGCTTCCACCACGGCGAGCATCAACGCAACGGCGGGTGCAAACGGCGGAAACATCAGCGTAACGGCTTCTAACGGTTGCACTTCTGCCGCCCGCACTCTGGCGGTAACAACAACCAATGTGGCAACACCCACCCTTTCTATCGCAGCCGGCGCTACGACTGCCTGCACCGGTGCGCCGGTTACCTTCACGGCCACGGCAACCAACGGCGGCAACGCACCCGCCTATCAGTGGAAAGTAAACGGCGCAAATGCCGGAACCAACAGCAACACTTTCACCACTTCAACCCTCACCAACGGCGCAACGGTGCAGTGCGTTCTCTCGGCTACCAACAGCGCCTGCGCCACCACGCTCACGGCTACCAGCAACACCGTTACGATGACGATTACCCCACAGGTAACGCCTGCGCTTGCGATAACACCGGCAAGACCTACCGTGTGTATGGGCGATACGGTGCGCTTCACGGCAACGGCAACCAACGGCGGGACGGCTCCGGCGTATCGGTGGACGGTGAACGGGAATGCCGCCGGAAACAATACTGCCACGCTTGCCATTCCGGCAAATGCCTCTTCGATGACGGTGCGCTGCGTGCTTACCAGCAATGCCGCGTGCGCCACAACGACAGGAGCCGCCGATACGACTATCATAACGGCCAACCCGACGGTTACGCCTTCCGTTACGGTTGCTGCTACGCCTGCGCCGCCTTTTGCCAACGGACAATCGGTTGTCTTTAATGCAACGGTTTCCGGCGGCGGCAGCGCCCCGGCGCTGCAATGGCTGCGCAATGGCCAACCCATAGCCGGCGCAACGGCAACTTCCTGGACGGCGACGGCAGGCAGCCAGTTTGCAAACGGCGATGTTGTAGGTGTGCGGCTACGCAGCAACGCGACCTGCGCACGCCCGGATACGGCCCGCAGCAATATGATAACCACGGTGGTTACGCCCAACGCGGTCGCAAGCCTTCAGGCGCCTGCTGCCTTTCAATTGTATCCCAATCCTTTCCGGAACGCCCTTACGCTCAAAGGTCTCGAAACCGGCGATGTCATGACGCTGCTCGACGCTACCGGAAAAATGGTTTTCCGGGAAACATTTACGCGGGCCGGAGCGGCAACCGTGCAGCTCCCCGACCTCGCGCCGGGTGCCTACTGGGCGCGTTTTGTGCGGCGCGACGGCCAGCAATGGAGCATTCAACTGGCACGCCAGGAACAGTAAAATTCTTTTATTTCCGGAAATCCCGCGCTTTAGAAATATGCCCTGCGGTATCTTTATCTTTCTGATTTAAAGATGCAGCAGGGCATCTTCGTTTCCAGCAAGGGGTTATAGCACAAGGCGTTTGAAAATCTCCCGAACGCCATTCTGTGATGATGAAGGTGGCTTGGTATTTGTATCCAATAACAAACGCATTAAAAATAAAATGAAAAAGACACTCGTACTCGGCGCGTCCGACAATCCGGCACGCTATAGCTATAAAGCGGTTTCAAATTTGCTGCGCAATGGTCATTCGGTAATTGCAGTAGGGAATAAAAAATCCAGCGTGATAGGCATTGAAATCACCAAAGAATTTCCGGAAACCGGCTCGGTGGACACGGTAACGCTCTACCTGAATCCAGCCAATCAACGGCCTTATTACGAAGCGATTATTCACCTCAACCCCAAGCGCATCATCTTCAACCCGGGCACCGAAAACCCGGAATTAGAACAACTGGCCGATGACGCGGGCATTGAAACCGTTGAAGCCTGCACGCTGGTGATGTTGGCAACGGGGCAGTATTGATGGTTGTTGATAAGAGTTGATGAAGGTTGATAGCGTTTGAGTAGACGCGACCTGACAGGTCAAGTCCGCCTCCGGCGGACGCAGATGCCTGTCAGGTCCGATGAACAAGCTGCTGAGAGACCCGAAACCATATTTCTGACCTGACAGGAATCTGCGGGCTTCGCCCTTGACTTGTCAGGTCAAGTCCGCCTCCGGCGGACGCAGATGCCTGTCAGGTCCGTTGGTCAAGCTGCTGAGAGACCCGAAACCATACTTCTGACCTGACAGGTCTGATGAACAAGCTGTTGAGAGACCGAAATCCTATTTCTGACCTGACAGGAATCTGCGGGCTTCGCCCTTGACCTGTCAGGTCCCCAGCCATAACGCGCCGCCCACGCTGCTGCGCGCCGCGCCGGTAACCGATTGCAATACATTCTCTTCTTCGCGCCAGCGTAGGGTGCCAATCAAGGCCATGACAAGCGCTTCTTTGAAATCTACCAGACTCTTTTCCGGAACCACAACTTCCACGCCGAGCGGCAGCAGCTTTTCGCGCAGCAGGGAAACTAAAAAAGTATTGTGTGCGCCGCCGCCGGTAACGAGCAGCTCCCCCGCCCCATTTCCAAAACGCGCCACAGCTTCGGCTATCTGACCGGAAAGATGTTCTGAAAAAGACCGCAGCAGGTCGGCGGTTGGATGTTCGTTGTTTTTCAGAACGGCGCCGCCCAGTGCCAGTGCTTCGTTGTTACTCAAACTTTTAGGCGCATTTTTCCGGAAATATGCGCCCCCATCCAACGCCGCCACAATTTCCGGAATCACAAGTCCGCTTTGCGCCAATTGGCCGTTTTCATCAAAATCTTTGCCTTCGAGCATTGCCAGTCGATTCAGCACCGCGTTGGCCGGGCCAATATCGAACGCCAGCCGTTTGTCGCCGCTTTGCACGGTAAGGTTGGCAATGCCGCCGAGGTTGAGCAGGTAGGGATAATTTCCAAACAAAAGCTTGTCGCCGACGGGTACGATAGGTGCGCCCTGCCCACCGAGCGCCACATCCAGCGCCCGCAAATCGGTGATGACCGGCAGGCCGGTAACCGCAGCAATCGCTGCGCCGCAACCAATTTGCGAAGTAGTTTTGGTTTCCGGCTCGTGAAAAACCGTATGGCCGTGAGAAGCAATAAAATGGACCTTATGATGGAGCGCGTTTTTTTCTATAAAAGACATTACCTGCTCGCCCAGATAATGGCCGTAGCGGGTATGCAATCGCAGGAATTCCGGAACCAGAAGCGTGGGAGCAGCCAGCAAATCGGCGCTCCACTGCGGAGAATACGGAATGCACTCGGTAGCCACAAATTCGTAGTTCCAGTTGCCGCGCTGCTCGGTCAGTTCTACAAAAGCAATATCCAGCCCATCGAGCGAGGAGCCGGACATCAGGCCCAAAACATGATAAATCACAGTCTTTTAGAGGATTGATTTTCCGGAAAAATCGGTTTGAGAACAAGGCCTTTTCCGGAAATTGCTTTCCCGAAAGCCCGTTTTAAAAGCGGGGCGAAGGTAACGGCAAGCGGATTTACCGGAAATTCTAAAAAAGAAAAGAGAGTCGGCGCGCAAACAGTCGCCAACCCTCTTTTCAATCGCTTCAAAACACTATTTTTCCCGGAAATGGTTCTAATCCCAGCGGCTGCGGCGCGAAACGGCAAACGGCCCGCCGCCGGTGAAGGTCAGCACAAGAGCGTTGAATAAATACAAGGCGGGAAGCTCGATGGCCCACGCGCCGCTGTCCGACAATTTGCCGATGTCCAACGCATGAACCGTAGCCACGGCCACTATCATGGTAAAAGCTATCAGCAACGCCGCAATCCGGCTGCGGAAACCAATAATGAGCAGCAGCGGGGCAATGATTTCGCCGATATAAACGCCATAGGCGGCAAAGGCGGGAATGCCTTTTTCCTGAAGCATCGCGCCCATGCCGACCACGCCTTTTTTGACTTTGGCGATGCCATGCAACAGCATTAAAAAGCCCGTGGAAAGCCGGAGCAACAGCAAGCCGGCAGCCAGATTTCGTCTCATTCTAAAGAGGTTTTATTTCCGGAAAAATTACACCTTATTGCTTTGCCAGTTCGGTGTAGATTTTGATTTCTACATCCTTCGCTACGCCCTGCCCGCTGGGGTCATAGTTGATGTTATAATCCAGGCGGTTGATGGTTGCGGAGGCCATAAAGCCCAGTTTTTCGCCGCCTTTCTGGTCTTTGGCCATGCCGCCATACATCACATCAAAAACAACGGGTTTGGTAACGTTTTTAATCGTCAGGTTGCCGTGCAGCTTGTAGTCGTTTCCGGATTTCACCATTTTGGTACTGGTGAATTTCATTTCCGGATATTTTTCTACCTCAAAGAAATCGGCGCTTCGCAGGTGGTTGTCGCGCATCTCCACATGGGTGTTGATGCTGGCCGTCTGCACCCGGAAGTCCACTTTAGCGTCCCGGAAATCTTTGGCATCGCTCATCAGCATTCCGTCAAATTTCTGAAAATAGCCGGGCACGAGGTTGATGCCCATGTGCTTGATGGTGAAGTTTACGGAAGAGTGCGCGGGGTCCACCTTCCAGACGGATTGGGCAAAGGATTGCAGGCTGAAAAGCGCCATGCCGGCGAGAAGCAGGATTTTTTTCATGGAAGAGAAATGATTTTAAAAGAGGTTTTAAAAAGGAGGATTTTCCGGAAAATTAAGCGACGCTTTTCACAAACTGCACTTCGCCGTCGATTTTCACTTCTTCGCTCACGGCCATGCCGCCGGCTTCCAGGAGCGCGTTCCAGGTAAGGCCAAAATCGGCGCGGTTAATTTTTCCTTTAAAGGAGAAGCCGGCCTTTGTTTGTCCGTAGCCGTCGCGTTGCAGACCGCCAAATTCTACGTCGAGCGTGATTTCTTTGGTTACGCCGTGCATATTCAGCACGCCGGTCAGTTCAAATTCTTCTTCGTCTTTCCGGCGAAATTCGCGCCCTTCGAAAGTAATTTCCGGAAACTGAGCTGCGTCGAAGAAATCGGCGTTGCGCAGGTGGTTGTCGCGGTCGGTATTGTTGGTAAAAATGGAATCTGTCTGGATAACCGCTTTCACCGAAGCATTCCGAAAATCATCAGCTATGCTTTCAATGGTTGCGGAAAACTCGCGGAAAGTGCCTTTCACGTTGGAAATCATCAGGTGGCGCACTTTAAAGTTCAGTTCGCTGTGCGTAGGGTCGAGGTTCCAGAGGGTTTTGTGGCTCATAATAAATGGATGTTTTTTTATGAATACAAAGGTCTGGATTACTTTCTGCGCAATCGTTCACCTATGTGAAGAAATGATTACGATCTGGCCTGCCGGGTTGCGAGTTGCTGCCGGATGCGGCTGAGGCTTTGCGGTGCTATACCCAGGTAAGAAGCAATGAGGTATTGCGGAATGCGCGCCAGAAAATGCGGGTAGCGGCGCGTAAATTCCAGATAGCGGTGTTCAGCGGTTTCGCTGTTGGTGGTGGCAATGCGGTAGAGCTGTGCCACGTGTGCGTTTTGGGCCAGAATGCGAAAAAAGCGTTCGGCAAAAGAGAAGCGCTCGCAGGCTTCTTCAAACCGCTGCCGATCGAGCGCAAGCGCCTGTACCGGCTCCAGCGTTTCAATGTAAAAAAGGGCCTCGCGGTCGCCGAAGAAGCTAAACATATCCGATGTCCAATAGCCCTCAAGAGCAAACTGAATGGCAGTTTTTTCGCCGGCATTATTTACGTAGTAGCTATAAACTGCGCCGCTTTCCAGAAACCAGGTATGGCGGCAGCGTTCCCCTTCGCGGCAGAGCAGCGTCTTCTTGTCAAAGGTTTTTTCGGAAAACAATTTCCGGAAATCCCACAGCACTTCCTGCGGAATTTCGCGCCCTACGGTGCGACGAACGTTTTCGAAAAGCAAAGCAGACATAAGCGGTTAAATGCCCGGCGCTGCCGGACATAAGAAGGCAAGATAGGTCTTTAAAAACAGATAATGCTTTCCGGAAGACCAGACCTGTGGAGTCCGCGTACATTATCCGTGGAGACGTTCCTTTCAGACTTGTCAAGTCAATCCCCTTTTCGTACGCAGACTTAACAAGTCGTGGTTTCTACGGCGCTGCGTCTTCCGGCTTTTCCGGAATTTTATCCGTCAGTCCGGCGCGTTCCAGCAACAGGCGTTTGATGCCATATTCGTTGCGATAAACGCGGAACAGGCTGCCGATAGACGAGAGCAGCAGCGGGCCAAAAACGAGACCCATAAAACCCATCACCTTCAGGCCGAGCAGCACGCCGAAAACAGTGATGAGCGGCGGCACATCGCCCAGTCTTTTAAGGATAGTGAAGCGCAGGATATTGTCTATCCCGCCTATCGCAATCAGCCCGTAAGCCGCCATCCCCAGTGCGCCGCTCGTATCGCCGGAGGCAAGCAGGATAACGCAGATGGGAACCCAGATAATCATCGTCCCGACGACCGGCACAATAGATGCCGCGCCGGTAACCAATCCCCAAAGGATGGGGTTATGCACCCCAAAAATCCAGTAACCAATGATGGCTGCAATACCTTGAAAAAGGCCCAATACCGGAATGCCAATGGCGTTGGAACGAATCATCATATACGTATCATCCCAGAGTTCTTTTTTGCTGCGCTCGGAGAACGGCAAAATCACACGCACCATCTTTTCCATCCTTTCGGAGCCGGTTTGCATAAAATAAAGCACGAAAAAGGCTACGATGACATTGGTAACCAGTGCGCCCACGCCGCTGAGGAATCCCGGTAGATATACGGCTACTTTCTGGAGATAATTGATGATGGCATCGCGCGAAAAATCAATGTCCTGAAGGTATTTTTTCGACTGGATAAAAGCCTGCACCTGTTGAAATTTCTGTTCCAGCAAAGCGCGGTTGGTCAGGATTTCCCGGAGTTGCCCGATGATATAATCGGCCAGCAGCCACGTGGGGATGACGATGAGCAGGATAGACGCAAGGATGAAAAACAGGCTCGTTATCCAGGGCTTCCAGCCTTGCTTTTTTGTCAGCAATTCATATTTATTGCGGAAGAGCACATAAAGCGTCAGTGCGCCCAGAAAGCCGGGCAGAAAATAGGCCAGCCCCCAGACAGAGATGATGAGGAGCAGGAGCAAAACCGACAGCAGCAGGAATTGCGCAATGATGCGATTGGGGATTTGTGGGAGAATGCGGTGCATATCCAATGCAATTTCAAGAATAATGCCGCAAATAAAAAGGAGTGTTATTGCCCTTGCAAATGCACCCCGGAACAAGCTCCGGAAAATCCTGCCTATTTTTGAGGTACAACATTCCTTTCTCGCATGAAACATTTCTCCGCCTTAACTGCCCTCGCAGCCGCCCTGCTGCTTGCCGGAAACGCCCGCGCCCAGCACACTGGCAGCTACGACACCACGATTAACTTTATGGGCAGCCCGCGCGCCGTATCGGTTTATGTGCCGCCGACCTATAATCCAGCCAACGGCTATAAACTTATGATTGGCCTGCACGGCCTCGGCGACACCTGCACCGCCTATCGCGACGCGGTGATTAACGCACGGGGCTGGGGCGCGGCATTGCCCAACACCATCTTTGTTTTTCCGGAATCATCCAGCCGCAACGCGGACTATCACGAGCCTGCCGGATCGGGTAATGAAGCCATCATCGACGAGAGCATTGCCTTTGCCCGTGCTTTATACAACATCGACACGACGGATATGGTGCTTCAGGGCTTTTCGCTCGGCGGACGGGCGGCGCTGCGCTACGGACTGAATTATCCCCAAAAATTCAAAGGCTTGTTGCTCAACACGCCTGCCGTTCAGGGCGTAAAGGAAGCCACCAACAACAGCGCGTACTATCCCTACAATTACGCCAACGCGCCGCAGGTTCCGATTTATATCATTAATGGCGAAACGGACTATCTCTATGTGCCGCCACTTGATTCGGTTTATGAGCAACTGGCCCGCAACAACGGCAAAATCCGCCATCTGCTGGTTCCCGGTATGGGCCACACCCTGCCGGCTTTTAGCCTAATGAGCGATTTCCAAAGCTTTTTCAACAATCCCGCCCACGCCGGAAAAGACGCAGAAGCCGTGCGCCTTTATACCGACAAAACCAACCATTGCACCGCACCGGTAACGGCAAAGCTGCTGGTGCGCAATGCCGGACAGGATGCGATTACGTCTGTTCGCTATACGCTCCAAAACGGCACGGCAACCCAATCGGCCACCTGGACGGGCAACCTGCCTGCCTTTGGCCACGCCGAAATTCCGGTTACGGTTACCGGATTGGCTGCCGGCGGCAACGCGATTTCGGTGCGCATCGACAGCCTCAACGGCGCTGCCGACACGGTAACCGCCAATAACACGGCAGAAGCTACGGTGTATTATCAATCCACGCCCGACACGAGCCTGAACGAAGGTTTTGAAGGCGCCAACTTTCCACCCGACCGCTGGGCACTGGAGCCATCGGGCGATGCGTATAGCGTCTGGGCCGACGACAACACCGTTGCCCGCACCGGTCAGCAATCGGTGGGCGCTTTCAACACGATTTTGATTTTTGACAATCTGGGCCGGAAAGAAAAGCTCATCACGCCGCTGGTAAAAGTGCCGACAGCGCAGCCGGTGTTGCAGTTTGACGTAGCCTATAATTACCACGAATACACGCCGCCCTACTTTACTGCCGTGGTAGATTTTGCAGACACGCTGGAGGTTGAATATTCGGTTGATTGCAGTGCCACGTATCAGTCGTTGTATAAAAAAGGAGGCTCGCAACTGGCCACCTTTTCCAGCCCTATTATGAATCCGCTGGACATTAATTCGTGCTTTATCAATCCCGGCCCCACCAACTGGCGCACCGAAAGCATTTCTCTTGCTGCTCTTTCCGGAACCACGCCGGTGAATGCGCTGTTCCGCTTTGTTTATACCTCGGCGCTTGGCGGCTCCATTAATATCGACAATGTAGCCGTTCGCTCCACGACAGCGGTTGCAGATATTTCCGGAAATAACAGCTTTGCGCTCTATCCCAACCCGGCAACGGAAAGCGTTGTACTGAGCGGCGCTGCCGGAAAAACGGTTGCTATCGTCAATAATCTGGGTCAGACCGTTTGGACGCAGCAAGCCACTTCCGACCTTCAAACCCTGAACATCGCTGCCCTGCCAACCGGCATCTATCAGGTGCTGATTTCGGATACAGGCGCGGTTGTGGGCCGGCAGCGGCTGGTAAAAAATTAGAAGTTGAATACTGTTTGTTTCTAAAAAAACGGGGCGCTCTCATTCTGAAAGCGCTCCGGTTTTTTATGTGTATTTCCGGAAAAAATCACGCTTCTTCCGTCAGCGTGATCCATACCGGCGTGTGGTCGCTGCTTTTCTCCCAGCCGCGCACGTTTTTATTGACACCACCCTTTTGCAGTCGCTTCATGGCCGCTTCATTGAGCAGAAAATGGTCGATGCGCAGGCCGGCATCGCGCTGAAAAGCGCCCCGGAAATAATCCCAGTAGGTATAAAAAATTTCTTCTGGAAACAGACGGCGCAGCGCATCCGTCCAGCCTTGCGCCAGCAGCTTTTGGAACGCCTCGCGCGTTTCTGTCCGGAAAAGGGCATCATTTACCCAACGCTCGGGGCGATACACGTCTTTTTCGGTCGGGATGACGTTGTAATCACCGGTGAGCACCACCGGTTTTCCGGAAGTGGCCCACTCCTCCACCCGTTCGGCGAAGCGTTCCATCCAGCGCAGCTTATAGTCGTATTTGGGGCCGGGCGCGGGATTTCCGTTAGGCAGATACAGGCAGACAATGGTTACGCCGCCGACTTCTGCCGCCAGAAAACGGCTTTGCACATCTTCGGGGTCGCCGGGTAGGCCGCGCGCCACTTCCACCGGCTTTCCGATGCGCGAGAGGATGGCCACGCCGTTCCAGCTCTTCTGCCCGTGCCAGAGGCATTCATAGCCCGCCTCGTTGAGGGCCATTTCCGGAAATTTCTCATCCGGCGTTTTCAGTTCCTGCAGGCAGGCCACATCGGGCGTATCTTCCTGAAGCCAGCGTAGCAAAACCGGTAGCCGCGCGTGAATGCTATTGACGTTGTAGGTAGCGATTTTCATAAGACTGTAAAAGTGCGAAGAAAAAAATCAGTAGTGTATGCCCTTAGGAAATCCATAAAAGGCCGTTACTTTAGCCCGGAAATCTTATTCTGGTCTCAAAAAACACTTTCTCCCGCCCGTGAAAAAACGCCTCTACCCCGCTGCTCTTGCCTGCCTCTTGCTTGCGGCTTCCTGCACCAAAGACGACGACAACAATTCTGTAAATCCGCAGCCACAGCCCCAACCTACCAGCGTAAACGGCTATTTTTCTGTGAATTATGACAGCAGCAAAGTCCAAATCGACTCGATGCGCAGCTATTATCTGAATCCTAACGGCATTCTGGACTCCACCACGGCCATCGGCCAATACAGTTGGAAATCGCCTGCCCGCCGCTATGACAGTGGCGACAGCGCCTATGCAATGGTGTTTGCATGGGGAAGGCTCAAAAGCGTCGCTTCGGGACTGGAGGAAATGAAGTTTTCTGAAAACTTCACTTCTTCTCAATCTGCCAAATCCCAGGCTACAAGCCGCAAAGACAATAAAAACGGGTTTATGGCTTCTTACGGCTTCCGCCTGAAATAGCTTCTTTCCTTTTTTAAGAAAAGTGCTGGCATTTTCCGGAAAAT
>DDEO01000084.1 GCA_002336725.1 Bacteroidetes bacterium UBA1952
ATATTTATATATTTATATTCGTCCTGATTTTGCAAATACCTTGTTACCGGTTCGTTGTTTTTCTCTAAACTCATTTCTTATCTAACGTCAATGAAAATATATTAAAGTCAATGTAGTTTTGCATCAGAATAAATTAAGAAATACCAAAATGACCTCACTTAAAATTAATGCTCGGATAGCTGGCTTACTGTATTTACTACAGATTCCACTTGGCATTTTTGGAATAGTCTATGTACCTAAAGAGCTAATTGAAAAGACAAATATACCTCTGACTATTTCCAATATTGTATCAAATGAGTTTTTATTTCGATTGAGTATTGTGAGTGCTATACTATGTGCTTTGGTTACTGTCGGCACCGCAATATTTATTGCCAAAACATTAAATCCTGTCAATAGAAAATATGCCAGATGGATTGTTGTTTTTACTTTAGTTGTAGCTCCAATTACATTAATTAATGAGTTGAACAATGTTGCCATTTTGCATTTAGTTCAAAAATATAAAAGTACTTACTCTAGTAGAGATTTGGAAATATTGGTTAGTCTATTTCTTAATTTACACGACTATGGAATTAAAATTATTGATATATTTTTTGGATTGTGGCTGTTACCCATGGGTTATTTAGTTATTAAATCTAAATACATTCCTAAAACTATTGGTTATTTTTTGATTCTTACTTGTATTGGATATTTAACTGACTTTCTGACTTTTTTCCTTTTTCCAAATGTTAAAATTGTATTTAGTGAATATGTTTGGATTGGCGAGGTAATGATGGTTTTATGGTTGTTGATAAAAGGGGTTGATTTGAAACCACTTGAAAAACATGGCTATGATAAAATATAACACTATCCTTTTTGTGCCAATCTTTTTCTAATTCTACTTAGTGATTCTGGTGTAACACCAATATAACTTGCAATTTGATATTGTGGTAGTTTTTGGAAAATTTCAGGATTAGACTTTAATAATTTAAGATACCTTTCTTTGGGTGCATCTAAAACATAAGCTTCTATTTTAGCTTGTTGCTCAATAAAAACTCGTTGCATTAATTTTCTTGAGACCGTTTCAAGATTTGGGTATCTTTTATATAAATGCTCCCCTTTTTCACTATTCCCAACAATTAATTTACAGTCTAAACAACACTCTAAAAAATGAGTAGAAGCAATATTTTGTGTTACACTATTTGTTGATAACACCCATTGGCCTTCTGTAAAAAAATCACTTGTTTTGTCTAAACCATCTGCAACGAAATACTGCCGCACTATTCCTTCAAGCACAAAAAAAACATCTGAAGAATAGTGTCCTTCTTTTAGCAATAAAGTCCCTTTCTTAAACTGTTTTACGGTTAAAGTTTCATCAATAGCACTTATTTCTTCATCCGATATTTGCTGAGTACTTCTAAAATGGATTAAAAGTTTGTCGTCCATATTTTAATTTCTATATAGTTAGAATGTGTCGCTTTACAATGATCGCCTAACTCAGAATTATGCGCCATTTTTAAAGCAAAACCCTATGGCGGATATTTTCCGGAATTAGTTTCCCAAATATAGAATGCACTTCTTACAACCGCAAATCATGCCAGTGTAATCACCTCTTCCAGCGATCCCCTCGACGCAAAAAAGCCCGGCACATACCGGGCTTTTTTAAAAGATTTTTCTAACGCGCGAAGCTTACTTCGCGGCGAGGAAGTCCTTCACCTTGTCTTTGTGAACGATTTGTTCTTTAAAGGTGTAGGCGCCTGTCTTGGGCGAGCGAACCGCCTTGATCACCTTCGTCCAGTTTTTGGCTTCGGCGGCAAGTTTCGGGTCTTTTTTAATCGCGGTTTTAGCGGCTTTTGCCATGAGGAGTGCGGATAAAAAATAGTGAGATAAAAAGCGGGTTCAGGGAAACTCCGGCTTATTTGATTTCTTTATGAACCGTATAACGCTTCATGATCGGATTGTACTTTTTCAGTTCAATACGCTCCGGCGTGTTTTTCTTGTTCTTAACGGTGATATAGCGGCTGGTTCCTGGCAGCCCCGTAGTCTTATGCTCGGTGCATTCCAGAATCACCTGAACGCGGTTTCCTTTTTTTGCTGCCATGATGCTGTGCTGCTTTTGCGGAAATTAGGAGTGAGGAAAATTAGATTTTATGACCTTCGGCGCGCAGTTTCTTCACTACGCTCATGAGGCCATTTTTAGAGATCGTGCGAATTGCATCGGTAGAGACCTTCATGGTGATAAAGCGGTCTTCCTCGGGCAGATAAAAACGCTTGGTCTGCAGGTTGGGCAGAAAACGCTTTTTAGCTTTCTTGTTCGAGAAAGAAACTTTATGACCCGTCATGGGCTTTTTACCGGTTACCAGACAGACGCGTGCCATGTTTTAGTTTTTAAGGAGTGCAAAAGTGCAGCTTTTTTCGCAAATGGCCAAATTAAATTGTGGGGCGGGCGAAAGTATCAAGTATCAAGACGAAAGNNGTATCAAGACGAAAGTATCAAGACAAAAGACAAAAGACGATAGTATCAAGACGAAAGACGGAAGGCTGGAAGCAAATGGGAAAACCCGTGGAGCGGTGTCTGCGCTTTTTAATGGACCACGGAGCGGACAGGATTTTCAGGATACGCACGGATGGAATGAATCCACCGACATCCATTCCCGTCCCGATCATCCGTGGACCATCAACCTTCATCAACCCTCATCAACCCCCATCAACCCCTTAAAACGGCGTATCATCTTCTCCGCCATTGCCGGGGCGCTGGGGCCGGAAACCGCCAAAAGGCGAACCGGGGAAGCGTCCGCCGCCTTCGTCTTCCTCGTCGAAGTTATAATCGTTGGCCCGCGACTTAAACGTTTGTGCGCCGGGTTGAATGTGCAGCCGCGAACCGTCGAAGCCGCTGTCGTCCACCGGTCCGCCGCCGCCGCGCATTCCTGCAAACGGGTTGCCGCCGCCCGGTGCGCCGCCGGGATAGAAGCCGCTGCCGTCGTCGAGGTCCACAAATTTCTGGTATTCCTTGATGAAGCGCACCTTCACCGTGTCGGTCTGGCCGCTCCGGTTTTTGGCAATATGGATGTGCGTTTCGCCCTCGATGGCCTGCCCCATCTCGTCGTTGTTGATACCATAATACTCCGGGCGATACAGAAACATAACCATATCGGCATCCTGCTCGATAGCGCCCGATTCCCGCAGGTCGGAGAGTTGTGGCACCTTGCTTTCCTTTCGGCTTTCCACGCCCCGGTTGAGCTGCGAGAGCGCAATGATAGGGATTTCCAGCTCTTTGGCCAGCGATTTGAGGTCGCGCGAGATTTTGGAGATTTCCTGTTCGCGGTTGCCGCCCTTGTTGATGTCGGCCTGCATCAGTTGCAGGTAGTCGATGATGATCATCTGAATGTCGTGGCGCTGCTTGAGGCGACGGGCCTTGGCGCGCAGCTCAAAGATGTTGAGCGCCGCCTGATCGTCGAGGAAAATAGGCGCTGCCGAGAGGCGCGTCATGCGCTGCGTCATCTGTACAAATTCGTGTTCCTGCATCCGGCCTTTGGTGATGGCATCCATGCTCACCTCCGTTTGTGCGGCCAGCATCCTTTTCACCAACTCGCCCGCGCCCATCTCCAAAGAGAAAAAGGCTACCGGGAAGGGCTTTTCTGAGTTCATGGCCGCGTTCATCGCCAGGTTGAGGCAGAAGGCCGTTTTACCCACCGCCGGGCGGGCCGCTACGATGATGAGCGCGTTCTTTTGCCAGCCCGCCGTCAGGCGGTCGAGCGCCATAAATCCGGTGGGTACGCCCGTTACATCTGACTGGTTATTCTTGGCAAATTCAATTTCCTTCACCGTTTCTACCAGCACGTCGGGCAGGCTTTTGAAGTTCTTCCGCAGGTGTTTGTCGGTGATTTCATACAGGCCACTTTCTGCCTTGTCGAGCAGGTCAAAAACATCGGAGCCTTCGTTGTAGGCTTCGCCGATAATGTCGCCGGAGATGCGGATAAGTTCGCGCATCACATACTTCTCCATCACGATGCGCGCGTGGGCTTCTACGTGGGCCGAAGACACCACATTCATCGTCAGGCGCGTGAGGTAATAGGCCCCGCCAATCAGATCCAGATCGCCGGTTTTGCGCAGCTCTTCGGTAACGGTGAGCAAGTCCACCGGCACACTCGTGTCGAAGAGGCGACGGATAGACGCGTAGATTTTCTGGTGGCCGGTTTCGTAGAAACATTCCGGGCTTTGAATGATTTCGAGTACCTGCGCCAGCTTGTCTTTTTCAAGCATCACGGCCCCCAGCACGGCTTCTTCCAGCTCCCGTGCCTGCGGCGTGATACGCCCAAAGACAAGGTTCCCCAGGTCGGGTTTGGGGCGGCGGGCGGCACCGGTATTATTGCGCAGATTGGGGGTCATGAGGAGATAAAAAAAGGGTGAGCGAAGGAAAGCCGACGGCCTCAGGGGCTGTTACAGCACTTCCAAAACCCGAAATTAAGACCGGAAAAACGATTTTTCTAAAGCCTGTTTTTGTTTTATGTGTAATGTGTGGCCGGGCGGGCATAGTGGTAGCTGCGGTTTAAGGAAACGGTAAAAAAACAGCGTCGTGGCTGTCTGTCCGGGGCGGAGGATTTGTTTTTTTTTCGGAAATACGGGGGTTGCCCCTGCATTTTTTGGGAATGGATTTCCGGATGGTTCGCCGCAGGTCTGCCAGAAAGACCTTTTTCTCCGCGACCGCTTCCGGTGTCTTTCTGGCAGAAAAAAAGACGGCATTTTCCGGAAGGAACGCCTTCCCTGATTCGTGTTTTCGGCTGCGGTTGTCCTGCATTCCGCTCTCAACGCCTGCCGCCCCGCTGTATCTTCGCGGCCAAATGACGCTTTCCTACAACTGGTTAATGGATTATCTGCCGGAGCCTATTGCGCTGCCGGAACTCTGCACGATTCTCACCCGCATCGGCCTTGAGGTGGAAGGCACCGAAAGTATGGGTGAAAAGCCCGCCCTTCTGGAGCATTTTGTCGTTGGGAAGGTAGAAGCCTGCATCCCGCACCCCAACGCCGAACGCCTGAAGATTACTACCGTAAACACTGGCGAAGGCACGCGGCAAATCGTATGCGGTGCGCCCAACGTCCACGAAGGCGCTACGGTGATTGTGGCCCTGCCCGGCGCACAGATTACACCCGGAGAAGGCGCGCCTTTTACGATTAAAAAATCCAAACTGCGCGGCGAGGTGAGCGAGGGGATGCTCTGCTCTGCTGCCGAAATCGGTGTCGGCGACGACGCTTCGGGCCTGTTGCTGCTCGATGAAAAATACACTGCGGGTACTCCCGCCGCCGATTGTTTTTCCGGAAACGACCACCGCGACACGGCCATCTATATCGGCCTGACACCCAACCGCGCTGATGCCGCAAGCCACATGGGAACCGCCCGCGACCTGTGTGCCTATAAAACGCATCATACCGGCAAAACATGGCAGGTGCGACGGCCCCAAACGGCTGCCATTCCGGAAAATATCCCCGCCGCTACCCTCCGCAACGAAGCGCCCGAAGCCTGCCTGCGCTATGCCGTGGCCCGCCTGCAAAACGTGCAGGTTGGAGAATCGCCCAAGTGGCTGAAAGACCGCCTCCAAACCATCGGTGTGCGCAGCATTAATAATGTGGTGGACGTTACCAACTATGTCCTCCACGAAACCGGACACCCGCTCCACGCCTTCGACGCAGCGGAAATTTCCGGAAATGAAATCCATATTCGCATGGCCGGGGCAGGGGAACGCTTCACCACGCTCGACGGTGTGGAAAGGACGCTGCACCCCGACGATCTGCTGATCTGCGATGCCCGAAAGCCAGTTGCACTCGCCGGCGTGATGGGCGGAAAAGACAGCGGCGTAACGCACAAAACAAGCGATGTACTCCTCGAATGTGCCGTCTTCAGGCCTGCAACGGTGCGCAATAGCTCGCTGCGCCACGGCCTGCGCAGCGAAGCCGCCACGCACTTTGAGAAAGGCGTAGATTTCGACGATACTGCTTTCGTAGTGGCCCGCGCACTGGCGCTGCTCAAGGAAGTCTCCGGCGCACAGCCCGTGGGTTTTAACGAGATGGTTTCTCAAAAGCCGGAACCCAAACGCGTTTCGCTGGCGCTGACACAGGTGCAGGCGCTCAGCGGGAAGGAATATTCCGCCGAAGCCGTCCGTTCTATCCTGAAGGCACTGGGATTTGTGCTGGACGAAACCACAGCGAATCATTTCACGGTTACCGTCCCCAGTTGGAAAACCGATATTTTCGGTCCCGCCGACCTGGTGGAGGAAATCGTGCGCACCGACGGGCTGGATGAAATCCCACTGCCCGAAACGCTCCGCATTCCGCGCACCCGGCAGCGGCCTACCGACCGGCAGCAAAAGGAGAAAGCAGCCCGACTGCTGGCCGGTATGGGCTTCCATGAAATCCTCACCAACAGCATTGTCAATAGCCGCTGGTACCCCGACGAGCCGCGCCTGATAACGATGTGCAACGCACTCTCGCAGGAACTCGACGCACTGCGCCCCTCGATGCTCGAAAGCGGACTGGCGGTGCTGGAATATAACCTCAACCGCAAGGCAGAAAACATCGCTCTCTTTGAAATGGGTACGGTGTATCACCGGGGCGACACGCCCAACAGCTATCTCGAAACGCCGCAACTGGCGCTCTGGCAGGTGGGCCATTCCGGAAATCCAAACTGGAAAAAAGAGGCCCGCCCCGCTGATGTCTTTACCCTGAAAGGCACGCTCGAAAATATCTTTGAAGCCTTTGGCGTAGCGCCCGAAACAGCGATAAAAGACGGGAATACCTTTTACGCGCTACGCGGTCAGACCCTCGGCTACACCGGCCTGATTGCAAAAGAAAAAGCGGCTTCCTTTGGTGTCAAAGAGCCTGTTTTGTTTGCGACGCTTCACTGGGATTTGCTCATGGGCGCGGCATCCGCTTCGCGCATTCGTTTCCGCGAACTGCCCCGCCTGCCGCTCGTGGAGCGCGACCTCTCGTTGGTGGTGGACAGCGCCGTGGCCTACGAACAACTCGAAAAAACAACCCACGCTCTGGCTCCCGAAGTCCTGCAACGCTTCTATCTCTTTGATGTTTTTGAAAACGAAAAGCTGGGCATCGGGAAAAAGTCTTTTGCCGTCCGCTACCATTTTCAACCCGTAGAAACAATGCCTACCGACGAGGAAATCGAGGGCTGGATGAAAACGCTGGTAAGCGGTTACGAAAAAGCCTTTGGCGCAACTATCCGGCTGGCGTGATGATGCGGATTTTCGGTATTCTGTGTGTCGCCCTGCTGCTCTGCGCGATCGCCTCGTGTCGTAAGGAGCGGGAGCGTGCGCCCTGTCTGGAGCCCAAAAGCGTTGCCATACGCGTGCAGGTGAGCCGGCGGGTGGACACCAGCATTGTCGATTCCGTCTTAGGCTCGCCGGTGCTTGTTCCTGTGGGGGGAAGCGGCGCTTTGCGCTACACCGCGCCATCGGCTACGCTCCAGTTTTTCCCCACACCGCAGGTCGATTCCTGCCATTATGTTTTATACACCGATTCGCTTTCTGCGCTCGCCGATACGTTGCGTTTTCATTACCAGCGGCAGTTGCGGTATATCTCGGATGCCTGCGGATATGGCTATAACTTCACGCTGCTCAGCGCCGGGGCTACCGGCCATTTCATTGACTCGGTGCGCATCCGCAATACATCCGTTACGAACGACGTAAACAGCCCGGCCCATGTTCAGATTTTTTTGCGCCGTTAGCCTTTTGCTTGCCCTGTCCGTTCCGGGAATCGGGCAGGAGAAGCAAACGAAGGACACCGCCGCCTACCCGCAGCAGTTGCGGATGGGAATTGACCTCTCGCGCCCGCTGATGCACGCGCTCAACCCGGCTCGCTATGCTTATGAGGTGCAGGTGGATTGGGCTTTCCGGAAAGAAATCTTCGGTGTCGTAGAAGGCGGCTTCGGCGGATATAAAGCCGATTATCCCGACCTGAATTACAGCAGTACCAACACTTTTGTGCGTGTCGGCATAGACCGGAACATCCTGCGCCGCATCACCCCTAACGACTGGGATGGCGGTATTTTTGGGCTGCGTTATGGCTTTGCCGCAGCGCGGCGCGGCGAGGCCG
>DDEO01000139.1 GCA_002336725.1 Bacteroidetes bacterium UBA1952
GGCGGCGGCGCTTTTTCTTTTCCGGTTTCAGGGCAGTAGAATCTATCTGCTGCCTTTGGCTTTCCGGTATAACGACAACCGAGGGCGTATCGGCACGGCGCACCGGTTTGTCGCGCTTGCCCGTTTGCGCATGGGCAGCGAGGCCGCAGGAAAGAACCAGAAAAGCCGCGAGAAGTAGAGGAGATTTCATTGCCGGATATTTTTTACAAAAATAGGCACCCCAAAAGGAGTGCCAGTATAAAGAATCGTCCCCAAAAACCGCAGTCTGCCCGGGATTTCTAATAACCCAACAGATTGCCCGGAAAAGCACTCTGCTACTGCCGGCGGCGGGTCCAGGCCGAGCGGCTTTCCGCTGCGGCGGGCACTGCGGCCTCCAGCGCCGGCGCTGCGTCTGATTTCCACACACGGGCGGCCAGCAGCGCGGCAATTTCCGGAAATTCTTCGCTGTTTTCGTAGAGTTTTTCGGGGGAGAAATATTGGGGGATAAAGCCCGTATCGAATTTTCCTTCGCGGAAGGCCGGCTGTTGCAAAGCCCAGGTGCCAAAAGGCAGCGTCGTTTGGATGCCCTGAATCTGATATTCTTCGATGGCGCGCAGCAGCCGCTCGATGGCCTGTTCGCGGGTAGCGCCCCAGGCAACGAGCTTAGCAATCATCGGGTCGTAGTAAATCGGGATTTCGCTGCCTTCTTCATAGCCGTCGTCCACACGGATGCCAGGGCCTTTGGGTGTGAGGTAGCGTTCCAGTGTGCCAGTATCGGGCAGAAAATTATTGGCCGGGTCTTCGGCGCACACGCGCAGTTCGATGGCGTGGCCGCGGATTTCGAGGTCTTCCTGTTGGAACGGCAGCGGGTGGCCTTCGGCTACGCGGATTTGCTCCTTCACCAAGTCGAGACCGGTGATTTCTTCTGTAACGCAATGCTCTACCNNACCTGCAGGCGGGTATTCATCTCCAGAAAATAGAAATTCAGGTCGTCGTCCACCAGAAATTCCACCGTTCCAGCCCCGCTGTAATCGCAGGCTTTGGCCACCGCCACGGCGCTCTCGCCCATGGCGCGACGCACCTCCGGCGTGAGGCAGGAAGAGGGCGCTTCTTCAATGAGCTTCTGATGGCGGCGCTGCACCGAGCATTCGCGCTCGAAGAGATAGACGCAGTTGCCGTGTTTATCGGCCAGAATCTGAATTTCGATGTGCTTGGGATTGGCCACATAACGCTCCATAAACACATCATCATTGCCAAAAGCACTTGCCGCTTCGCTTTGGGCCAGGCGGATGCCTTCTTCTAATTGTTCGGGTTTTTCGACCACGCGCATTCCCTTTCCGCCGCCGCCTGCCGAGGCTTTTACGAGCAGCGGATAGCCGGTAACTTCGGCAATTTTGCGGGCTTCTTCGGTGGATTTAATCGGTTGGTCGGTTCCCGGAACCATCGGTACGCCAAAGGCTTTGGCCGCCTGCTTGGCTCCGATTTTAGACCCCATTGTATTGATGCTATAAGGCGAAGGGCCGATAAAAATCAATCCGGCATCTTCACAGGCCTGCGAGAAAGCGGCGTTTTCGCTGAGGAAACCATAGCCGGGGTGAATGGCATCTGCGCCGGTTTCTTTGGCGGCAGCAATGATTTTTTCAATAACGAGATACGACTGATTGGAGGCTGCCGGGCCAATGCAAATGGCTTCGTCGGCATAGCGCACAAAGGGCATTTGGCGGTCGGCTTCTGAGAAGACGGCAACGGTTTTGATGCCCATTTCGCGGGCGGTGCGCATCACGCGCAGGGCAATTTCGCCTCGGTTGGCGATGAGGATTTTATTCATTGGAGAATTGGACTTTGCTTCGCAAAATTGGACAGCTTCGCAAAATTGGAAAATTGGACAGCTTCGCTATTGGAATTTGCTTCGCAAAATTGGAAAATTGGAGAATTGAAAATATTCCAATGCCCGAAGGGCATCCAATTCTCCAATGGCTTTAGCCGTCCAATGCCGAAGGCATCCAATGCCCGAAGGGCATCCAATGCCGCAAAGCGGCGTCCAATGCCGAAGGCCGTCAATTACTCATGGCTTGTGATGGCGGCGCCTTTGCCGTATTTCACAAAAGCCCAGAGGTAGAGTACGCGGGAGATGCGCATCAGCCAGGGCTGGAGCAGCAGCAGCAGGCTAAATCCGATGCCCATAAAGATAAACACGCTGTTGTCTTTGTAGGAAAATCCGTAGGTAAGACCAAAAATCACGGCGATGATAGCGAGCAGGGCCACAGAAAGGCCGTAGGAAACGTAGCCGGTTCCGTAATAAAAACCGGGCTCCAGCTCCATTTTCTGGTTGCAGACCGGGCAGCGGTCCGGCATATCGAGCAGGTGTTTGAAGGGGAACATCCCCTTTTGCTTAAACATTCGCCCCCGGCGACAATTTGGGCACTTCATCGCCAAAAGCGCGGGCAGAGCAGCTGGTTTTTCGGTGGTTTCTGGCATCTTGCAAAGGTACGGCGTGAAGCCGGGCGGGCAGCAGCATAAGGGTGCGTCTGCTGCTGCTAAAGAGGCAGAGGCGCTTTGCAGGCAGCGCAGGAGACCCGGAATTTCCGGAAAAATCTGCCGGATTTCCGGAAAAAATCTCAGGCTTTCCGGCGACCAAGCGGCGGGTGTTTAAGAGGCCACATATTTTATAAGTAGTTCATCTTCAAAGCCCAAAAGAGTTAATGCCTGTTTGATGCGTTCAAACTTGCCGACGTTATCCAGGTTTGCTTCTATAAAATAGGATTCGCCGAGTGGAAGCGCCTGCCGCAGTGCGCCGCTGTTTCCGTTTTTTGTCAGGCCCAGTTTGGTCCGGAGTTCGGAGGTCAGAAACGTTTCGGGGCGGAGTTCAAAAAGTTTTTTAAAGACTTCGTGATAGAGCCTCGCAACCTGGGTAACGTTTAGCTTTTGATTAAAGAAAACGGCATATTCCAGCTTTTTATGCCTCGGGTCTTCTGCCTCAAAAATATTGATCTCGCCGGTATCCACGCCGGGTAAATCTGCTACTTCCGGAAGAGGCCATATTTTTAGAAACCGCTTCGTGAGCAGCTTTGCCCGTTCTTCGATTTCCCTTCGGCCCCATCGGTCGCGCTCCTGGAGACTCCGGTTGAGCCACAGGCGGCTAAACCCGTAGCCCTGCTCTTTTTCCTCCACATTCATGGTTTTCTTTTCAGCAAAAGACTTATTGCCCAGCTTTCCGTTGTTGCCGGAAAGAGTGAGATTGCCGATGGTGTTTAGGTAGTTTTCCTTTACAAAGTTGTATTCCTCCTCGCCCAGTTCCAGCTTCCACCTGGGGTCGGGGTTTTGCGGGAAGATGTGCTCAATGGTAAGGTCGGGATTGCCCTCTATGCGAACCGCCTCTTTGTTTTGGAAGTTTTCGAGCTTTTCAAACAGATAGGTCCGGTTCTTCGCCTTGATGTTGTAAACGTCTTTTTCCCGAAGCGCATTGGCAATTTCAACATCGCGCGGGAAGCGTTGTACGCCAGTCCTTTGCAGCAACGATTGCTGGATAGAAGGCAGATAATTCTGCGGAGATACCTTGTCGTATAGGGTCATAAAAATCTTGTTCAGCGCATTGGTGGGCAGGCTCAGAACAAAGCGCCGGAACGTGAACGACTGCACGAGCAGCAAGACCTCCAGAAATGCCTGCCTGTCGATGCGTCCGCCCGAATAATCTTCATACACCTTCATCAGAAACGGAAAAGCCACATTGATTTCCAGCCGGTTGATGTAGTTGAGTTGCTGCGCTATCTGCGGGTCTGGCTCTTCGGCGGGGTTGAGCAGGCGCTTATAGAAGTGGCTTAGCGATTTGAGTTCGGCCAGCACTTCTTCCAGCACAACCAGCGTGGTAGTGGGATATTTCTCCTTAAAGGTGGTGTAAACATCGCCTTTATTGGGGATTTCTTTATTTTTAAGGGTAAGATAATCGCGGATAAATTCAGAAATCCTTGTTTTATTGAGGTTTTTTTCGCGTGCGTTATTTTCTATCACCTCCCAGTATTGTTTATAGATTCGCTCCTGTTCGGGCCGCGAAAGCCCCATAAGGATATAATTGCGAATCAAATCAGCCTGCGAAAGTTCGAGGCCGGTGGAGTTCAGACTTTCAAAGATGCGCTGTGGATTATCGCGCTGCCGGTCGAGCGAAATATCCACGAATAGCAATTTTGCCAGTCCCCGCTGTACGGTTTCCATATTTTCGGCAGTAATGGCGGAGCGGAAGAAGGCAAAGTTTTCAATAATTCTGGAATAGCCGCTAAAATCTTCTGGGGTGCCTTCCTCCAGAAGGTGTCGCAGCGCTTCGCGGTTGTTGTCGGTCGGTTTCAGTTTGAGCTTTTCGGCTTCGGGCGCAAATTCGTTTATCAGAAAAGTCTTGTGGATACGACTGCTCAGCATTTTGTTATCCAGCTTGCGAGCCAGGCGGTAGAGAGCAATATAGAGCAGTGTGAGGGTGGTGAGGCGCTGCTGCCCGTCGATAATGATAAGCTCGTTGATGCCGGATGCCGAGTACACATCATCATGAACATAGACGATGCTGCCGATAAAGTGGGCGTTCACCTCTTCCTGCGAGCCGGCGGCTACAATATCGTGAAACAACTGCCGGCATTGTGTCAGGTTCCAGTCATAGTTGCGTTGATAAACCGGAATGGCAAAGGTGGTTTCGTTGGTAGCCAGAAATTTATCTACCCTGGTTTCGTTGGCTTTCATAAAGATATTACCAGCAGTATTGCCGCCGGCATTTGAATAAAAACGGCAAGAATAAAGCAAAAACCTGTGCCCATCCTATTTACCCGCCCAGCCGCGCTTCCATGCGCTTTGCCAGGTCTTCGATGTCGGCGAGGCGGGCCAGTTGCGCCACCCAGTTTTCCGGAATTCCGCTCTGTCCATAAAGCAGTCCGGCCAGTCCGCCGGTAACCGCGCCGGTAGTGTCGGTGTCGCAGCCCAGGTTTACGGCTTTCAGTACGGCATCTGCGTAGGTGTCGGTCGTGAGCAGGCACCAGATGCTTGCCTCCAGCGTGTGCAGCACATAGCCACTGCTCTGGATTTCACTTTCCGGAAATAAGCGGATATTTTCTTCCAGCAAACGGTGAAACAGAGCTACTTCGGCAGCCGGAACTTCCCTGGCGCGAAGCACTTCGGGCAGGCGCTGTTGCAGGTCTTCGTAAACCGCAAACTTGTCTTTTCCTTCCAGCAACCCACGGGCAAATTCCAGATAATAGAAGCAGCCAATCACCGAGCGGATGTGACGGTGCGTGATAGATGAAACGGCCTCCGTGAGCCGGAAACGCTCTTCCACGGGCTTGTCTTTGATGTAGAAAAGAAGCGGCAGAATGCGCATCAGCGAGCCGTTGCCGTTGTCGGTTTCTTCAGCGCCGCCGGCCTCTTCGGGCGCGGCACCCTTCGAAAACCGGTGGATAGCGTGGTCGGTGGCGATGCCTACGTCGAATACTTCGCCGCGGGGTGTCCAGTAGTTTTCATACAGCCATTTCCGGAAATTTTCGGCTGCTGCGCGGGTGCTGAAATCGCCGGCGAGGGCTTCGGCGAGGCAAAAGGCCAGCGAGCTGTCATCCGACCAGGTGCCGGGTGGCAGGTTGTAGGTTCCGTAGCCCGCCATGTCGGTTACGGGCTGTGCGCACAGCGTTTCGCGGCTCTCAAATTCTACGGGTACGCCCAGCGCGTCGCCGGTGGACAGGCCTAATAGTGCATCTTGAATCAAGGGAAAAGGGGTGTTTTTTCGGGGCTGTTTGTGGGGAAGAAAACGCTGCCGAAAGGCTGTTTTATTCAGGTTTTAAATCGGGTGTCGAAGTTCAGTCGGTAAGTGTCCCAAACCCTAATTTTTGCGGCATCGGGGTGCAATGGGTTGATTAGATAATTGGCCTCTTGCGGAATGATGGCACTGGGCACTTTCAGAACGGCGGCTTCGTTGTAAAGCACAAAATCGTCGCCGATGATTTGCGTGAGCAGCGCAGGTGGCTTCGCGTCCCAGCCGGCTGGTAAATCTTCCAGTCGCACTTCCAGGATAAGAACGTCATCTGGTATCTCAATCTCTACATAAAAACGGTCGTCCGGCAGGTCTTCGCTTAGGTCCAGATGCACCGAGACTTCCAGGGTGGCGAGGGCGCGGGATTCAAACGTATAAACCATTCGGGTGTTGCGGCTGTTCCAGCGGAAGCCTTCCGACAGGGCAGCGCCGATGCCCTGAAGCGTGGCTTCCAGGTATTTTTCCCGCTCTATCCTAAAAACGACCATCAGGCCAGATTTCCCGATTCCAGGCGGTTCAGGGCAAATCGCACTTCGTTGATGCCGGTTATGGTATCGAGCAGACTTTCGGGCGCACTGCCGCCAAGCGATAGATTGGGCTTCTTGAGCCAGCGCTGAAATTTTTCTGTTTCCTGATTGAAAACCTCCTGCCCGTAGTCAATAAGCTCGTCGAGGAGCAGAAGCAATTCGCTGTCTCGACTGCTTAGAAGCGCCTGTTCGCCCTTTTTCCGGTTGTAGGTGGTTTGCGGGATGCCGATGATATCCAGAACTTTTTTTACCGTATTATCGAGTCTTTTGCTAATGGCCTCAATGGCGTTGTAGGGTACTCCGGCCCGGATTGTTTCCACACGCGCCAGTTTGCTTTCCTGTTGGAAATAAAACGGCACGAAAGACGAAGTTTTAGCAGAAGTCTTTGCAATACTTCTGCGCGCGTTAAATGGCCTCGGTTCGTTTTTTACCTTTCCCATAGTGCACCCAATTTACTGTAAATATACAACCATCTAGCTGCAAAAAGCGGACCGAACTGACTTGACAAGTCTCCCTCCTCTCACCCCTCATTCTCCTGCCCTGCCCCATGAAAATACCGGAAAACCAGTGCCGCTTTGCTTTGGCCCACCGCGCCGGTGAGTTCGCGCTCCGTCAGGGTTTTGATTTTGGCCACCGACCGGAAGCGTTGCAGAAGTTCGGTAGCCGTTTTGGCTCCAATTCCGGGAATGCCTTCGAGTTCGTTTTTAAAAGTTCCGGCGCTGCGCAGCTTGCGGTGAAAGGTGATGCCGAAGTTGTGAACCTCGTCGCGGATGCGGCGGATGAGCAGGTGGGCGGGCGAGTCAAACGGCAGGTTGAGCGGCTCGGAGTCGCCGGGGAAAAAGATGCTTTCTTCGCGCTTGGCCAAGCCCACGACGGTCATTTGTCCTTCTAATCCCAGCTTGCGGATGCTTTCCAGCGCCGCGCTCAGTTGGCCCTTGCCGCCGTCGATAATCACCAGTTGGGGCAGCGATTTGCCTTCGGCGGTCAGGCGGCGGTAGCGGCGCTCCACCACTTCGGCCATCGAGGCAAAGTCGTTGATGCCCACCACCGTTTTGACGTTGTAGTGGCGGTAATCCTTTTTGGACGGGTAGCCATTCCGGAAATATACCATCGCCGAAACAGGATACGAGCCTTGAAAATTAGAGTTGTCGAAGCACTCGATATGGGTGGGCAACTGCGGCAGCGAGAGCGCCTGTTGCAGGTCTTTGAGCACTGGATTCACTTTGCCGACGGCGGCGGCATCGGCGGCTTTTTCGCCCAGCAGCAGCGTGTCTTTGCGGCGGCGGTCCTGGGCAAAATACGAGGCGTTTTTCAGGCACAGGTCGAGCAGCTTGCGCTTGTCGCCCTGCTTGGGAACGGTCAGTTTCAGGTCGGCATCGGTGAGGTTGATGAGCATTGGGGCAATCACCTCGCGGGAATTGCTGTGATAAATTTCCCGGAATCGCGCCAGCGCCAGGGCCAGCACATCTTCTTCCTGTTCTTCGCCGGTTTTGCGCTCAATTTCCAATGTGCGGGTATAAATCACCGAGCCATTTACCACCATCATATAGCTCACAAAATAAAAGCCTTCTTCGCTGAGGATAGCAATCACATCGAGGTTGCCGAGCGCGGGATTTACGACCGTGCTCTTGGCTTCAAAGGCCTGCAAAGAGGTGATTTTGGCCTTGTACATCTCTGCTTTTTCAAATTCCAGGTTTTCGGCGGCGGCCTGCATTTCGCGGCGCAGTTCCTTCACCACTTCGCCGGTATTACCTTTCAGAATATGGCGCACCTGTTGCAGGTTTTCGGCATAATCCTCCTCCGACTGAAGGCCCTGACACGGCCCTTTGCAGTTGCCGAGGTGATATTCGAGGCACACTTTGTAGCGGCCCTTGGCGATTTGCGAGGGCGCGAGGTTGAGGTTGCAGGTGCGTAGTGGAATGTTTTGCTTCACCAAGTCGAGCAGTTCGCGCACCCGCGTTACGCCGGTGAACGGGCCGAGATATTCGGAGCCATCGCGGATGAGGCGGCGGGTAAGGAAGACGCGCGGAAAATGTTCTTTTTTGAGGACGATATATGGGTAGGTTTTATCGTCTTTAAGGTCAATATTAAAGCGCGGCTGATAATGCTTTATCAGGGAGTTTTCCAGCAGGAAAGCATCGTGTTCCGTTCCGGTAACGGTGTATTCGATGCGGGCGATGAGCTGCACGAGGCGGCGCGTCTTATAGTTATCAACGTTTTTGTTGAAATAAGAAGCCACGCGCTTGCGCAGGTCTTTGGCCTTGCCCACGTAAAGCAGTTCTTCGGTAGCCGAGTAATATTTATAGCAGCCCGGCTCGTGGGGGATGGAAGGTGCGATTTGCTGAAATTGTTCTTTGGTCATGGATTTCCGGAAAATCGAATGATTATAGTGCCAACAAATAAAAGTGTTGATGGGTTGGATGAGTACAAGTTTGGGTTATATAAATGATGCGCGTATTTTTGGACATTTATAAAAACGTTTTTCTATGAAAAAACTCTTTACCCTTCTTTTTTTGCTGACCGCAATGGCTTCTTTTGGACAGTTGACTGCGCCCTCTGTTCAATGGTATAAATGCCTGGGCGGAAGTATGGACGAATACGCTTCCTGTATTCGCCAAACCAAAGACGGGGGCTACATTGTCGCGGGAACAACCACCTCATCGGATGGTATGCTAATCGGAGATTTGAGCGGCTCCAATGCCTGGGTGGTAAAGATGAGTTCGGGAGGAGGTGTGCAGTGGAAAAGCGAAATTGGCGGGTCCAAGGGAGATAATCTTTATTCTATTGAGCAGACAGCCGATGGTGGTTATATCGCTGCCGGCTCCTCTTATTCTGACGATTGGGATGTGCCCAATAATAAAGGCGGCCTGGATTGGTGGATTGTAAAACTAAACAACGCGGGGGCAGTTGTATGGTCGAAATCGTTAGGGGGATCAAAGGACGACGAAGCCCGCAGCATTTGTCAGACCAGCGATGGTGGCTATATAGTGGCAGGTTATACCGACTCCGACAGTGGCGACATCTCCGTTAACAAAGGTTCTAGAGACTTCTGGATTGTGAAGCTGGACGGCAACGGCACCTTGCAGTGGCAAAAATCATACGGAGGCGGAAGTTTCGATTATGCAAACGCGATCCGACAGACGACGGACGGTGGTTATATTGTAGCGGGTACTACTTATAGCAGCGATGGGGATGTAAGCGGCAATCACAGCTATGGGGGCTATACAGATTGCTGGATAATAAAGCTAAACAGCGCGGGCAATTTGGAGTGGCAGAAGGCGCTGGGAGGCCCGATGAATGAGGGTGCCAACAGCATTGAGCTGACGAGTGATGGCGGCTATATTATGGCAGGATATTCCAGCTCCAGCAGCGGCGACGTGAGTGCCAGATTTGGAGAGCGGGACTATTGGGTAGTGAAACTGAGCGCATCAGGGGCTATTCAATGGCAGAAAGTACTGGGTTATGCAGAAAATGAAATTGCTTACGACGCTCAACAAACTACGGACAGCGGCTATATCATAGTCGGCTTTAAACGCTCTACCTACATCAATAGCAACTACTGGATTGTGAAGCTAAATAACAGCGGAAACCTGGTGTGGGAGAAGACCTGGGGCGGCTCAGCAGACGACGATGCAACTTCCATTCGGCAAACTACCGACCAAGGCTTTATTATAGCTGGCTCTAGCCTTTCCTACTCAACTTTATCAGGCCACCACGGTTGGAGTGACTACCTGGTGGTCAAACTCGGCCCCGACCCTACTGCCGTTTCCAACATCACCACTAACGAAGGCTTTTCCCTTTCCCCTAACCCCGCTACCACAGAAATTCTCTTGCAAAGCACCGAACCCATGCGTTCCGTACTCCTCACCGACGTTAGCGGCAAAGAAGTGTATCGTGCGACCGTTTCCGGAAATAATCTTTCCATTTCAACAACAAGTCTGCCAAATGGCCTCTACCTTGTACGCATTCAGACCACCAACGGCATGACAACGCAGAAACTCCTGGTGCAGCATTAAGGAAGCCAGGAAGATTAGGCATCTAAAGCCTTGACGATATAAAAAACCGACTTGTTCTAAAGCAAGTCGGTTTTTTTGTATGTTTATTCCTCATCCGTCCGGTTTATCAAAAAACGATATTCCACCCGAAAGGTTTTGTCGGCCCCAATCAACGCGGTGTTGTTCTCCTGTATCTGGATGATTTTGTAGGGCGCGTAATAGAGTTTTTTGCGCGTGCTGCCCCAGAAATTTCCGGTTTCCATTTCCGCCAGCAGGCTTTTGATGCGGTGCGTTGCGGCATCGGCGCTAATCATCATGCGGCGCACCGGCAGTTTCGGCTCTATAGCTTCGTAAACGTAGTTTTCGGTAAACGTCGTTTCGTCGCTAAAAGAGGAAAACCGGTATTTTCCTACATATTTCGACTGCCCGATGTCGGCGGCCAGAAATTCGCGCAATACCGGTGCCCAGTTTTCGGTGGGCAGCGCCACGATGGAAGAATCGCGCTTTCCGTTCAGCTCCACGATTTTTTCCAGCGTATAAATCTGGTCGCGGAGCAAATCCACCTGATCAGCTACGAACTGCGCCGTGGAGAAATAAGTGGCTGTCGCCGAATCCGCCGGTGGCAAAGCGCCTTCCGCCGGGCCTTTTTTACAGGAAGCCCCGGCAATCCCCAATAGGAGCAAAAGCAGGTATTTTTCCGGAAATTTCATCGCCTCCAAAATGCTCTACCGCGCCACGCTCACCGCCCGCGTCTCGCGGATAACGGTAACCTTAATCTGGCCGGGGAACTGCATTTCTTTTTGGATTTTATCGGCAATATCGAAGGAAAGCTGGGCGCTCTCGCCGTCCGATACCTTGTCGGCTTCCACCATCACGCGCAGCTCGCGGCCCGCCTGAATGGCATAGGCTTTTTCCACGCCTTTGTAGCTCTGGGCCAGTGCTTCGAGGTCTTTGATGCGCTGGATATATTGCTGCATCATCTCGCGCCGCGCACCGGGCCGCGCACCCGAAATGGCATCGCAGGCCTGAATAATCGGCGAGATGATATACTGCATTTCCATCTCGTCGTGGTGTGCGCCGATGGCGTTCACAACCGCCGGATGTTCGCCCGCCTTCTCGGCCAGCTTTGCGCCGAGCAGCGCGTGGCTCAGTTCGGTTTCTTCGTCGGGCACCTTGCCGATGTCGTGGAGCAAACCGGCACGTTTGGCCAGCTTCACCACTTTCGGACTCAGGCCCAGTTCGGCAGCCATAATGCCGCAGAGCGTCGCTGTTTCTTTGGAGTGGTGCAAAAGATTCTGTCCGTAAGAAGACCGGAAACGCATCTTCCCAACGATGCGCACCAGGTCTTTATGAAGGCCGTGGATGCCCAGCTCGATGATGGTACGCTCCCCGATTTCCATAATCTGCTCTTCGAGCATTTTCCGGGTTTTCTCTACTACTTCTTCAATACGCGCCGGGTGAATCCGGCCATCCTGCACCAGCTTTTGCAGCGCCAGGCGGGCCACTTCGCGGCGCAGCGGGTCGAAGCAGGAAAGCACGATCGCTTCCGGGGTGTCGTCGATGATAAGGTCCACGCCCGTAGCCGCTTCCAGGGCGCGGATGTTGCGGCCTTCGCGGCCAATGATTTGTCCTTTCACCTCGTCGCTTTCGAGGTTAAAAACCGTTACTGCGTTTTCGATGGCCTGCTCCGAGCCGGTGCGCTGGATGGTTTGGATAATAATCTTTTTGGCCTCCTTGTTGGCGTTGGCTTTGGCCTCTTCCATAATGTCTTTTACGTGGGCCATGGCAGCCGTGCGGGCTTCCTCCTTGATGGATTCAATCAGTTCGGCGCGGGCTTCCTCGGCTGTTTTTCCGGAAACTTTCTCCAGTGCCTCGCGGTAGCGGGTCTGGTGTTGCTCCAGTTCGGCTTGCAGCAGCGCCAGTTGTTCGCCTCGGGCGGCAGTGGCGGTCAGTTCTTTGGCCAGTTTTTCGCGCTCGGCTTCGTTCTGGGCGATTTCTTTCTGGAAATCACCTTTTTCTTTTTGAAGCTCGCCTTTTTCTTTTTGGACCTCCTGCCGTTCTTTCTGCAATGCCTGAAACTTATCGGTATTGCTTTGCTGGTGCTGTTTTATTTTAGCTTCGCTTTCGGCGAGGCGGTTGTTGCGTTGCCGCACTTCCTCGTCGTGCTTTTCTTTGAGTTCGAGGAAATGCTGTTTGGCTTCTACGGCCTTGTTTTTTTGCAGGGTTTCGGCCTGGCGCTGCGCGTCTTCGAGCAGGCGTTTTGCCTGGAGTTCGGCTTCGGCAATCTGGGCCTGGGTGTTTTTGGAAGAAAGGGCTTTCCCGATAAAAAATCCAATCGCCAGCGCCACAAGGCCGGTGATAATAAGGAGTAAACTGCTATCCATCTGAGGTATCTGGAACGACTATTTTTGAAATTAAGAGAGAGAAAAAGTTCCTGATTTCCGGAAATGGCCTGTTCGGAGGGCCGGATTTCGGAAAGAGGTTTACAAAGGTAAGGAAACGAGACCGGGCTTTCAGGGTGTTTTAACCGGGTGCGGTGTGCCGTCCGGTGTGCCGGGTAGTCAGGATTTTAGCTCGCGAAGAAAGTTACCGTCCTATTTTTGTGCCGCTCCATGGTTGCCCATTCGCTTTTTGTCTGCACGGTCTATGCTGCGCCCCTTCGGGCGACGGCCTCTCACCGGGCCGAACAGGTGAGCCAATTGCTTTTTGGCGAAACGGCGCAGGTGCTGGAGGAAAACAATAGCGGCTGGTGTCGGGTGCAAGGCACCTGGGATGGTTATGAAGGCTGGTGTCGCCGCTCGATGCTTCACCCCGTGGGGGGCCACGAAGCACGCAACGGCGGCAATGTCATTACAACAACCCACAAGGGCTATTTACAGACCGAGGAATCGCACGAAATCCTGTTGCCACCCGGCGCGGTGCTGTGGGGGCTGCGCGGCGGCGTTATTCAGATCGGACCGGTAAAAGGGTGTTTTAAAGGGCGGCGAGAGAAGCTCAGCAATCTGGCATCCACCCCGCCACATCCGGTAGATCATGCGCTGCTCTACCGCGAAGCGCCCTATGTATGGGGCGGACGCACGCCGGCGGGTATCGACTGTTCGGGACTGGTGCAGATGGCTTTTAAGCTGTGTGGGCGGGCCGTGCCGCGCGATGCCTTTCAGCAGGCAGAAGCAGGCGAAACGGTGGATTTCCTGCAACACGCACAGCGCGGCGATGTTGCGTTTTTCGACAATGAAGAGGGCCGCATCGTACACGTTGGCCTGCTGATAGATAATTCTCATATCCTGCACGCAACCGAATCGTCGGGGCGCACCGTTATCGACCGGATAGATGGCGAAGGCATCATCAGCGTCTATCTGCGCAAGCGCACCCACCGGCTGCGGCTCATCCGCCGCTTTTTTGAAAGCGAATCGCCTCTTGCCGGCAATCTGACGCAGGGAGAATTGTTTTAGCATTCCGGCACGGCCATACAAACAAAAGAAGCGGCAGGGCTTTTCGACGGTTTCCGCCACCTTGCGTCCGGCGGTTCCTGCATGATTCCTGTATCCTATTCATTCCAAAGAGGAGATGCATCCCAATAAAAAAGAGGAGAGCGTCTTTTAATCATTTCCGACCAATATTCATTCCGGGGGGCACTTGTGTATTTTCGCAGGTAGCTTTATTTCTCATATCAATCCCCCCCTTTTTATGATTTTCTCCATCATTACCCTAAAGGTATTTCTGGACCAAGTTGGAAAAGACCTAATCGGAAAAGACTCTTTCCGAGGCGTTACGCTTACGTATTCGTGGCTGGCCAATCAGTTTGGACACTTCGGCCTCGGCTTCATTCCTACCGTAGTATTGTATGCGTTGTTCCCCAAATGGAGCCATAAGGCACCGCTGGCAGGCATCCGGCCCGCCGTGTGCATCAGTGCTTTCTGGACGCTGTTTGAGGCCTACAACTTCCTCGGCCCGCTTTTGCTCAAACAGCAGGAGCATCCCTATGTGTTTCCGCCGCGCTGGGGCAATATTGCTTTCGACACCCTTACCGACATCGGCTTCTTTGCCCTCGGCGCTTTTACGGCGGCGCTGGCGTGGGGGCGCAAACGCGCTGCACGCCTTGTGCTGGCCTGCGTGGGCCTGGCACTGCTCTACCCTTCTTACTGGTGGTACACCTGCAAGATGTATCTGCAATATGCCGAATATCCAAGCCAGATACGGCTGGGAGAATGGAACCTGAAGATAAATGAACACGACGCGGAGCAGGTGTCTTCCTACCTGAATGTTTCGGGAACGGGCCATCATATGCTGCTGTTTGGCAGCCGCAACAGCGGCAAAACAAGCCTTGCTATTGCCATGGCCACCGAGCGTTCCTTCCAACGCGAAGCCTGCTTCTACACTTCGGCGATGAAGTTGCTGAGTCTTTTCTCAGACCGCGAGCCTTACACCGGCCCCTGGGACTGGCGCAGCGCCAACCTGTTGGTGATAGACGACCTGAACCCCGGCGAGCCGCTTCATAATGAGTTGATTACCGCAACCACCTTCCGGGACGTGGCCGCTGCCGGCGGCAGCGACAACCTGCAATTGCTGGCCGACAAAAACGTGATTTGGGTAGCCGGCAGCGAAGGCAATGATGCCGCTTTCCGCCGCAAGTGGGTGGATATGCTCGGCACGATAGGCGTACCCGCCCATAAAATCTCCGTCGTCAACCTGGGCAACAACGACCGCGAGCGACGCGTCATCCAGTCGGCACAGGTAGAAACGCCTGCGCTAAAGCAAACTGTTAGCGTGCGCATAGCTAATGAGGTGCGGCAGACTTTTTACCCCGAAGCGCTTGTACAGCGGTAAGATGCGCTTCTCTACTGCCGACTGGGAGATGCCCAACCGGTCGGCAATTTCTTTGAATGCCATACCGGAAGCCACCAGCATCAGGGCCTCGCGCTCCTTGGGCGAGATGGCAGGGTAGGCAAAGAGTTCTTTGCTCAGCTCTTCCTCAAAAACGTTTTTATCCGGGCCGTATGCAGCATAGCGCATTACCTCGCCAAACTGAAGGTGAGGTGCCACCTGAAGCCGGCCAATGATGGAAACGGGCCGGTTATCGACGCTCTCAAACACGCCGACGCGCGTAATGGCCGGCACCTCGTGTCCATCTTTATGGTATTTCTTGAGTTCAATCGTAAAACTGTATTGCTCAATTTCGGGATGTCCTTGCAGGATAAAGCGCAGGGCTTTATCATTGAGGTCGTTTACGAAAGGTGCAAACCGGGGCGTGGTCAGGGAAATGAACAGCAACATATTCATTTCTTCGTCCCGAAAGCCCAAAACGTTTTGCCAGCCGTTTGCATAAATGAAGCGTTGCTCTAAAAAAGAGTAGATATAAACGGCCTCGTCCGGAAACCGTGGAATCGTTTTCCGGAAAAGGGCAGCCCGTTCGGTCGTCAAATCTGCCGGAATATCCGTAACGAAGGCTTTGGAAAAAGGGCCGCTATTGTTTTCTGTTTGCCCCGGCTGTGGGCTTCTGTGATTTGACAGCATCTCTCTACCTGTGTTTTTTCGCAGTTGTGGTGGCTAATGTGCAAATTTAACTTCGTGCCGAAGTTAATGCCAATCGGTGTTCTGTAAAAAAGCCTGTGCAACCTGCGAAAAACCGGACTCCCTACTCCGCGCAGCAGCCGAAGCCCCCTATACAGAACAGCTTGCTTGCTTTCTAAAAGCAAGGCGTTAACCCGGAATGTTTAGCCTTAAAACATTTTATCATGACTGCATGCCCAGCCCCCAACCACTCGAACCCGCTCTACACCACTGGTGCTTCTCAGGCGGGAAGCATGATTTCTTTTATGGCAGCGTTTCAGGCATTGCGCAATGCCCCTAAAAATGCCTCTCAGGAACCCGTGATGCCGATACTATCGAAAGAAGCTGTTGATGCAGCTACTAATTTTTGCCTGCGCATAGGCATACAAGCCGACGAAGCCACGCCTCTGAATGTTCGGGCGCGGGTAACCTGTATCGACAACGGCCTTACGGTGATGAGCTTCCCGGCGCAGCACGCTTCCTTTGTGTGGGAGCTAGACCTGCCCGCCGGCAACTACCGGCTTGAAGTGAAGGGAAACAATGCTGTGGGCGGCCTCACCACTGCCGACATCAACGGAGACCTTGCCTGCACGGCCAGCCACAACGCCAGCAGCGACGAGAAGTATATCATGAACATGAGTTTCGTGATTGCCTGACCTCCTTTACATTTTGCCCGCAAAGACGGGCGAATTTCCGGAAACGGGCTGTCTTGCCGACTTCATTTGGGCTGTGAAGGACATCCGCAGCAGGCCGTTTAAAGATTTTCTTGTAGCTCCCTACAACGCCAAAAGGCGCTTCCAGGTATGTGGAAGCGCCTTTGTTATTTCCGGAAACCGGAGCGGTAAAAAGCAAGTATTTATCCTATTGACGGCGGATAGAATCCACGTAATAGCGATTCTGATTTTCTTCTTCCTTGAGCAATCCTTTAGAGTCGCCGTTTTCCTTTAGCTCGCGGGTATAAAGTTCCTCATAGTCGTGCAGATAGGCGGCATCCGGCACTACGTGCAGATCGAAGGAAATTTCAAACTTGCCACGCGGCAGCACATTGCCATATACCTGAACATAGTGGCGCACATGGCCAATATTTTTATTACTGTTATATTTCAGATTAATGGAGCCGGTTTTGCCGGGCCGGATGGTGCGATAAGAAGCCTTGTCGGCCACCACACAGCCACACGAAGACTGGATTTCATCCACAAGCAGCGGGGCATTTCCGGTATTGGTGAAGCGGTAGAATATCTCAAGCGGCTCGCCCTGTAGGATAGGATAATAGTGCCGATCGGGGTTCTCGACAGCCACTTTCGTTTTTTCGTCTTTTTCGAGTGGGGTTTTGCATCCCGCGAATGCAAGCAGCAATACCGGAAGGAGAAGAGAGAGGCGTTTCATTTAGTTCAGGATGATTTCATCGCAGGCAAGCACTGCTTTTCCGGCCTTCCGCTGACGGAAAGCAGAAAAGCGAATCGTGTTGCCGGCCAGGTTAGAGATGTCTAAAGTGTACGTTGTGATATTGCCGGTTTTCTGTCGGTCCACCAACTTGCCGCTTGTCCGCTGATCTTCGGTGGTAGCCTCTACCACCGAAGGTAGGAAAATATTATAGTCGGGGGCTTCCAGAAAACTCACCTTCAGGATTTTCCCTTTTTGAGGCCCGTCGTTGGGCAACCGGTAAATCATATCGTCGCCACCGGCCAGCACCCAGCCCTCGTGATAGTCGAGTTCAAAGCCATGAACGCCATCGGTGAGCATCTTCAGATTGCGGTATTCTTCGTCGGGTGTCGAGAGTGCTGTCGGTGTTTTATCGAGCAGAAAATTGGTATCGGCGGGTGCGTTGAGGGAAGCGTGCCAGGCGGCGGCGTAATCAGCAGTCAGTCTTTCGGTCTCGCTGTATTGGCGCATATTACCAAAGCTCGCAATACCTCCTTCGAGTATTTCCAGCGCCTCCGATACCGATTCGGGTGCGGCCCTCACCACGTCTCCGTTGCGGATCAGGAATCCATATTGCTGCATCCCCTGAAGCCGCGCCACCCGCAGGCGGGTAAAGCTGAGTGCGGTAAGAATTTTATTCACCTTCGCCCGTTCCTCTTCCTCGGTTTTGGGCGCGAGCGCAACGAGCTGTTCATAGAATTTCACAAAGCCCGGCACGTCAAAATAAGCAGCGGCCAGCTCCCGCATTCCGCCATAGAGCGGTAGAGAATGCTTTTTCTGGTCGGCGCGAGCCTCCAGGGCGAGGTAGTAATCGCTGATCAATTTTCCGGAAACCGGGTACTGCTGCCGGATAAAATCGGTACACAATTTGTCCACTAATAAATCCGGGTTCATCATCAGCGCGGCGGCGGCAAAGGTCTTCACTTCCTCAAAAGTGGTGTATTCATAGCCGCTGCCATTGAGAAAAACCCCTTTCACCCCATTTTCCCGGAAGAGTTTCAGGCGTTTTTGAAAGGTATAAAGCAAAGGAAAAGGCGTAAAATAGTCGTCATAATCAGACCCGTAGTCCCAGACGTAGAGGTGCGCGGTCTTGGTTTTCCATTGCTGAAGCGTGTTCACGAAGTTGCGCGTGGCCGGCTGATTGGCATAGGCGATGCCCAGCGGCAGGTCTATGGCACTGACGAGAACGCCTGCATTTTCCGGAAGTTTATTGTCTGGCGGGCGGCGCGTAGTCAGGTAGGCGCTGGTGAAAAACTGATGTTTCGGGAAGCGGTTGGCCAGCGCGGTGATCAGGGCCGTAAAGGCGGGCGTGGCATTTCCGGATGTATTCCCGGCCTGCTGACAGCGTGTACACAGACAGACTAATGAATTATCGTTGGGCAGGATGGCAAAACGGTAGGTCTGCTTCTTGCCGTCGCCATATTCATTCAGGATATAGGCAACGATTTGGTTGTACACCGACGGTGCCGAGGCACAATATTGAGCCGCGTTGCGTTTGCCGTCCACGAGTGCATAAATATCGCCCTGCGGATCCTGGGTCAGCACTTTTTTGAGGCCGTGTCCCCAGATACCCCAGTCGCGCTCCACGTTATTAGTACCCAAAATTCCGGAATAATCGTAGTCGAGGTTGGGTGCGAAATAAGGCTCCCGGTATTCAAAGGCAAAGGTTCCGCATTTTTCCTGAAGCGGAATGATAGCGGGCGGCAGGTCGCCGGCTTGCAGGCGGCTATCGCGTTCGCCCGTTATTTTGAGGAGTTGATAGAGCAGCCAGAGCATCGTTGCATCGTCTTTGGCGCGAATGCTCACCCGGTTTTCTTCCGTAGTGATGCAGTAGCTGCCATCCTTTTCACCGGCCTGCCCGATGACGAGGGTAAAGAGCGACGGCTCTGCCTTTTTGCTGACTGCAAAAGATTCTCCGGCGCGTTTGGAAAGCTGCCGGAAAAGATATTCCTGCCATTTAACGGCAAACGCATCGCCGGGCTGCTCCGCCACGATAGCGTAGCCTTTGGGGTGATGGGCCATACTGTTTCCGGAAGACAGACCGCAGCCTGCCGTCAGGACCAGCAGGCACAGGCACAGCATCCGGACAAAACCAAAACTTCTACTCTTAAAAAGCGACATTAACCGTAAAATAGGCCGTAAAGAGACTCTTATAGAGGTTGCTGGTTGTGGTTTTATAGTTATACCAGTTGCCGGTGAAGCCGAGCGTCAGGTATTTGTTGATCATATGCTGTCCGCCGGCACCCACCATCGTGTTGAAGGTAGAGAAGCCGTCATAGATCTGCGTATTGATGATATCTACCTCGGGAGCCGATCCGGCAGAGGCCGTTGCCATAACGTTGCTGCGGTGGTTCAGGAAATAGAACCGGCCCTGCGCCATTACATTATAGAGGATATTTCCTTCCAGCGAATACAGGTTTACGCGGGCATTGGAGATGTAGAGATCGCCTGATTTGCTGATGCCGCCGACAACATTAGGCATATTGGTATAGGCGTTTACGCTATCTGCCCCATTTACGTCGGAATATCCTACGTTCAGGCGGCGGAAGCCCAGCCCCAGCTCTCCTTCAAAACCATTGCCCAGCTGTTGATAGCCGGAGAGGTTCGCCGCGATTTGGGGGAAATACCGGTTGGCCCAGGCCACATTTCCCCGAACCGAGGTTTTACCGAAATACTGCGTTATCTCCAATTGTGGCTGAACACCGGCACCCTGTTCCCGTCCGCTGTAGTTGATGCGTCCGGTAAAGAGCGTGTTTTTTTCTGCCCGGCTGTATTCGATAGTCGAGACCGCCGTGATGACATCCCGGTCTCCGAAGCGACCACGCAGGTGGAAGGCAGAGATAGAATTTTTGAACGTCTTGTACTGCAACCACTCGAGGTGCCTTCTGAAATCGGGCACTTCGATAGCCGATGGGTCGTAGAATTTTTGATAGCTATAGGTGGAGTCGAAGTCCTTTTTGGCTTCAAAAATCTCGCCTTTGGTGAAGCGCAGCCCTTTGTTTTGCGGGTCATACGCCAGAGCAGTGTCGATGAGCGCGAGGGCGCGGTCATAGTCTTTGTCGCGCAGGCTCTGCCGGGCCATGGCATCATTTACGCCGCTGTAAGCCGATGCCAGTTCCTTGCTGCCGGGAAATTCGCGCAGCACCGATTGCAACACCTGCTGTGCGCCGCTGTAATCCTTGCGCATCGAGAGCGCCTCGGCATATTTAATCCGGAAAAATAGTTCGTCCGGATACAGGCGGGTACCCATTTCGGCGTATTGCTGAAACAATGCCGTGTCGTTGAGTTGCGCGGCGGCATTGATGGCATAGTGAATGCCGAGCCTGCTTTCGGGCATATAGGTAAAGAGCCGCTGCGCGATTTGCAGGGCCACCTGTGGGCGGTTATTTTCCAGCAGGCTTTTGATATAGCGGGTAGCTATTTCGTTATATCCGGAGAGGAAAGAAGTATCCTGCTGCGCCGAGGTGGATTCAAATGCGTTTTCAAACTGGAGCAGTGCTTCCGGAAAATTGCCCTGTTGCACATAGACTTCTGCTTTTTTGAGGAAATAATCCGCGTTTCCGGGACGCAGCCGCAGCAACTGGTCGGCGGTCGTCAGCGCAGAGGCGTAATTGCGGGTTTTCAGGTAGGCGTTATATTGCATAGAGAGGGCGTTCTGCCGGGTCTCCACGTCGCCGTTGGCAATGAGCCATCGGGTGGCACTAATGGCTTCCGGATAGCGTTCCTCGGCCATCATATCGCGTACATTCTGGTATTGAATCGTAGCGTAAGCCGACTTGATATCGGCATCCTGCGGATAGTCGAAATACAGCTCGCGCAGCGCTTGGCTGGCTTTGCTGGTATTGCCCATGCGGCGATAGACTTCATACTGCTTGTAGCGCAGGTCTTTGGAGCCGCCACGCGTGCCCATCGCCTTGTTGATATAATAAAGTGCTTCGTCGTAATAGCCCTTGGTAATGGAGTTGTTAATCAGGTAGTTAAGTGCTTCCTGATTGCCGGGCTGCCGCTCATACACCATGCCGTAGAGCGTGTAGGGGTCGCTTTGGTTTTGCTGCCGGGCCGATTCCAGAATCAGATCGTCGTAGGTCTTTTGCAGATAAGTAGCGCCCTTACTGCGGTTCTGGCGTATAAATTCCAGCACCTCCGGATAACGCTTCTGCTGTGTCAGGATGCCCACCTTTTTCTCTATCAGCGCACGATTGGTAGGGAAGCGCGCCAGACCGCGTTCGGCGGTATAGAGCGCCGATTCGTTGTTGCCATATTGAAGGTAATAGTTGGCAAGCGTCATATAGGTATTGGCATCGCCCATATTCTCGCGCAGCAGCGATTCCGAGATTTCGATGGCCTTTCCAATGTCGCCCTTGTTCTTGGCTTCTACGGCCTGCGTGGATTCGCGGTCGCTGAACATCTGCTTCAGCATCCGGTCTTCGGGATAAATCTGGATGAGGCGGCGCAGCATATCGTTGGCCACCGTGGTGTTTCCCTGCTTGTTATAAAGCTCAATTTTCTTGAGCCAGAGCGTCTTTTCGTAGGGCGTTGTCTCCAGCAACTCGTTAACATAGCAGATGGCGCTCGAATACCGGTTGGTCGCTATCTCTACGTTCATCAGCAGTGCGCGGGAGTCCACGTCGTGCTTGTTAAGCTCCAGCGCCTTTTGCAGTTCGTAGCGCGCCGAGTCGTAGTTCTTATAGTTGTTGTGATACTTGCCTGCCAGAAAGCGCACATCGCCATCGAGCGGGTTTTCTTTCAACAGTCGGTTCAGGATGGGCTTTCCCTCAGCCCACCGTCCTTGTTTGAAGAGCTGACTTACTTTTTTGAAGTCGTCGCTTTCGATTTCCAGCACTTTTTGCTGCGCGTGGGCGGCAGGCGCGAGCGCCAGACAAAGAAGCGCAAACCGGGATGAGAGTGAAATTCGCTTCATAATTACGGTATTTAAAATAACCGGCAGGAAAGAGAGAGAGAGAGGAAAAGAGATTAAACGGTTTTGGCTTCGTGTTCCGAGGTGTTATCGAAGCCCTGACGGGTCATCTGCCCCCACTTAAAGTTTTTGCGGGTCAGGAAGTCGAAATACCCTTTGATGCTAAAGAAAACGATGAGCGGATGATAGATAATTGCCTCTACCAGCGTAGCCAATGCGATACGAATATAACTCCCCATGTTCTTATGCCGAAATTCGGTCCGCGCATCTGATAAAAGAGCCGTTATCGAGATGAACAAACTGAACATATACACATAGAAGAGCATAATAAAGGCATACTTCTGATTGATCCCACCGTTGAAGAGCAGGAAGATCGTAAACAGCAATCCTACCGCTTCAATGATAGGTGCCAGAAACTCAAAGAAGAACATATAGGGATAGGTTACCAGCCCCAGACGGCCATATTTGGCGTTGAGCATAAAGCGCCGGTGAATCAGCAGGCATTGCAGCAATCCCCGCGCCCAGCGGGTCCGTTGCCGGTTCAATACCTGAATTGTACTCGGCCCTTCCGTCCAGCAGCAGGTTTCCGGAATTTGCCGGATAACATACTCCTGATTATAGTCCCGCATGTGTGCAATCATCCGGAAGGTGAGGTCCATATCCTCGGCGTGGGAAAGCGGGTCGTAGCCACCGATACTAATCACAACCGACTTATCGAACAGCCCCAGTCCGCCGGAAACGTTGGGTACCGCATTAATCTTACTCCAGCCCGATTTACCTACCAGATAAGAGCGCAGGTATTCAATTTCCTGATACATGGGCCAGATTTGAGTAGGCACGTTATCCTCGATTACCCGCCCGGTTTCTACCGAAATCTTACAACTGTTCACCATCCGCATGGTCGCGCCCACGGCGATAACCCTTTTTTCGGATTGCAGGATGGGCATTACCATCCGCGAAAGCGCATCCTGGGCCAGAATGCAATCTACGTCTGTACAAATAAAGTAGGGATACTGCGCCACGTTTACGCCCGCGTTCGAGGCATCGGCCTTCGTACCACCGTTTACTTTATCTACGATGGTGAGCTTCTCATACAAGGGATTTGTGGACTTAAAAATCCGCTTAAAGGGCTTGCTTTTAATTTTCTCAATATACAAATATGGGGTCTCCACCAGGTCAAAAGACTCGATCATCTTTTCCAGCGTCTGGTCGGTGCTACCGTCGTTTACGATAACCACCTCATACACCGGGTAGTCGATCGAAAGCATGGATTTGATATTAATAACGATGGTACGCTCTTCGTTAAAGGCAGGCGCTACGATGGAAATGCCGGGTGCGTAGGGCGATTTATTGAGCGCGTCGAGGTAATAGTCCGATACTTTGGTCTTGTGGGCTTTGCGTACGCGCAGCGACATGATCACCAGCGTGATATAAATAATCACGATAGCCAGCATATAGATGAATATCGTATACTGATAAAAGTTGAATATAGCTTCCCACATAATGATACAGGTTTGGGTCAGGGGCTTTTTAAGCGGGAACGTTCCTTTGCCACAGAAAGGGCAGCGGTGAATAAGCGTTGCGAAACGGTTCCAGAGAAATGTATTTGGGTGAGGTTAATAGTTCAGTTCGAAGTGTTGTAGAATTTTCCTGTCTAGTTCGTCTTCGGAGTTTTTCAGGTTCGCCAATATGGTGTCGCCTTCGGGGCCGTAATTCTTGATGGCATCGGCAATATGGAGTTTGGCATCAATCGAAATCGCCATACTATAGGCATTCTGAAAAAACGGCATAGCGCGTCCGCTCCGGAAGTGCAGCAGCGCATCTACCACATGAGATTGTACGGATTCCGACATCGTTGGGTATTCCTGTATCAACTCCTCCTCCACCTCCGCATAACGCAGATCACCCAGCGTATCGAGGATGGCTTTCCGAACGTCTTCATCTTCTGTTTTATTAAACTCTTCCCACAAATAAGGAAGCGCATAATCCTGGTTAAAGAACTTGATTTCGTTCACCAGAAAGATGCGCATTTCCTTGTCGTTGGAGTTTCGATACCACTGGATAAAGCTGGGCAGCCGCTCGTAGGGGCGTTTCACGAGCATATCATGCAGAAAGATTTTATCCCACGAAGTAAGCCCGTGGTCAAAGTCTTCATTGAAAAAGCGAAAGGGCGTGTTGTCTGTCAGAAACACATAAGACGAGCGCGCCAGCCGGCGCAGCGACTTATCGCGGCTATAGGCAAGCGTGTTCAGCGGTGCTTCTGAGATGCCGCTGATACCCATAGCCGAGAGCTTCTGAATAGCGCGGCTTTGGACACGCGGATTTTCTACCGAGAGCTGGGACTCCCAGAAAGGACGCAGACCGAAAGCGTCTTCAATCAGTTGGAAATTATGAAAATTGTAGTTGATAATGTCTTCCCGCACACTCAGCAGCAGGTTGGTGATGGTGTGAAGTTGGCCGGGGTTAAACTCGTCGGGTTTTATACCGAGATAAGACTGCACCTCGTTGATTTGAAGATTATCGGGGCGTGCCAGCAGTTCGGTAAACTTGTCCTCAAAACGGTCATGTATCCGGTTGAGCGATTTACGGGTGCGCCGCACCCGCTCCGAAAACACCACAAATGAAATCAGCTTAAAAATATAGACGATTGAAAAAGTGAGGATGAAGAGCCGCGCAATGATGATAACCAGCGGCATCGTGTTATCGAAAAGGAGATCATAGAAGTAACTACTGATCTCCGAGAGGATAATTTTAAAAGTATCGGCGGCGAAATCTAACATGGGTAGAGTCCGGATTTATAAAAACTGCACCCGTGGACGAAGCGGCGCAGGATAACCAGTTGCGGATGTGTGGGTGATTGTCAAAAAAAGAGCAGCGTTGAACACAAAAGAGGGATGAAATTCAAAGCACAACGCCTCCTCATTGCATCCCTAAAAAGCATAAAAGCCCCTACAAAGTAAAAGACAACAAGTGCAAATCCCAAGTTTTGCGATTGTTGCGCCCAACAAACAATACTTTTTTTAAGAGAAATATTAATCATACGAGTAACATATAAATCGAGAAAAAATTAGTAAAGACACAAAAAAACACGATTGATACATTTTCAAAACAAATCGTTTTCAAAATGAGTTATTTACGAAGACGTTTAAACATACTATGTCAATGAACCTCGCTTATCAAAGATTTAAATCGCCTCAGGCGTTTCCGGAAAAAGACCCAAAAAAATTTGCTAATTCTTTGTTAAACAACAGGTATCATCAACCATCTGTTGCTAAAAAACAGACTTAAAGTAGCTTGCAGCCTACGCTCGTTGCTTGTCAAACATATTTTCAGGGTCAAAAAAAGCCTGCAGGGAAGTAGAATCCCTGCAGGCTCCATACACGCTCAAAAAAGCGGTACACTTCGTTTTTTAGTGGGCAAGCTGCCCGCGCAGACTTATGACAGGTGCTGATTGATTTTTTTCTCAAAGGCAGCCTTCGGCGCAGCGCCTACCTGCTTGTCCACAATTTGTCCGTTTTTGATAAACAGTACGCAGGGGATGGAAGTGATGCCATACTCTACGGAAAGGTTGGGGTTTTCGTCCACATTCACTTTACCTACGTTTACGCGTCCTTCATATTCTTTGCTAATCGCGTCGATAGTGGGACCGAGTGCGAGGCAAGGGCCGCACCAGGGTGCCCAGAAATCAACAATGCTCAGTTTTTCAGAAGAGAGAACTTCGGTCTCGAAGTTGGAATCGGTGTACGTTGCAGCCATGGCTTTTTAAATAAAAAAGGGGTTTGAGATAAATCAGGATGCAAAAATAGCGTACCCATTTCCGGAAATCAGCCTGCTGCTGCCGCAGTAGCTATCAAAAGAATTGATAAAAAGCCGGTGATGCCCTTCTGCTGCCACCCCAGGAGGCTGTTGGAACGCGGACGTTGATGAAAATTTAATAGAAATGTTTTGAAATTAACCGTCAGCCCCCTACCTTTGCACTCCGTTTAAAAATTTTTTCTTCGTAGAGAGCAATGCCTACTATCCAGCAACTGGTTCGTAAGGGACGTACGCAAATCGAAATCAAGTCCAAAAGCCGTGCTTTGGATGCGTGCCCGCAGCGCCGCGGCGTTTGCACCCGTGTATATACCACAACCCCCAAGAAGCCGAACTCCGCCCTTCGCAAAGTAGCGAAAGTGCGTTTGACCAACAAAATTGAAGTTATCGCCTACATCCCCGGTGAAGGCCACAACCTTCAGGAACACAGCATCGTGCTGATCCGCGGCGGTCGTGTAAAAGACCTTCCGGGCGTTCGTTACCACATCGTGCGGGGTGCGCTCGATACTGCCGGCGTGAAAGACCGCAAGCAGAGCCGCTCCAAATACGGTACGAAGAAAGAAAAAGCGAAAAAATAATCCTAACCTTTTCTTCCTGACTTTTTTAAGAAGTCAGACGATTTTTTACCCATGAGAAAGGCACAAGCCAAAAAACTTCCGCTCGCTCCGGACCCGAAGTTCAATGATAAAATGGTTACCCGTTTTGTAAACTGCCTGATGTGGGGCGGCAACAAAACTGTGGTTTTGAGCGCGTTTTATGATGCAATTGACAAAGTAAGCGCCATCACTTCCGAAGACGGTTATGAAGTATGGAAGCGTGCACTGACCAACGTTACGCCTGCTGTAGAAGTACGCAGCCGCCGTATCGGTGGTTCTACCTTCCAAATCCCAACGGAAGTGCGCCCCGACCGCAAGATTTCGCTGTCTATGAAATGGCTCATCCGTTACAGCCGCGAACGCAACGGCAAAACCATCGCCGACAAGCTGGCCAACGAAATCGTGGCGGCTGCCAAAGGGGAAGGCGGTGCTTTCAAAAAGAAAGAAGACATCCACCGCATGGCCGAGGCCAACAAAGCCTTTGCACACTTCCGCGTGTAAGTCATCCTGATACCCCAAATATCCCAAAAAGCCTTTTTCTTTCCGGAAAAAGGCTTTTTGTTTTTCCGGAAATTCAGTGTACACTTCCCATCCGCTTGCGCTACGGTTCGTCATGGCAGGCCTGACCCGCCAACTCTATAATACGAAATGCGAAGATTGTGGTACTCCCCAATCTTCGGAGAAGGGGTTCCAAAGACCCAATGTAGAGCCATTGACTATCCACTAATATGCCTAATCCACCGAGTATCTTTATAGTTCTTTCAAATTGAGTGCAAATTGTTGAAAAACATACTCGTCGCTTATGTATTCAAAGGAAGTCCTCAATTTCATATAGGCTTCTTTGGTTAGATTAACAGAGACAGAAAGGTCTGATGGTTTGGCGTACACTACATCTCCGGATTTCACATGATCTTCTAACTGCGCCTCTAATATGGCAGCGGAAAGCCTATCAATTTCTAATCCACCGATTATGCTCTCTAAAATTTTAGCTGTAGTTCTAGTAACCCATACCTCAATGATATTATTCCCTATTTCATTACCTTGAACTTTAAAGTAGTATAAGTTAGGATCGTCAGGCGGAGGAATTTCAAAATACGGCTGTATTTTAGCTCCAGCTACTGTGGTTACAGAATACACCTTTTGCTTTGATTCTCTATCATAAATCCATAAATTCTTAGCCGCTTTCCTTGAGCCTCTTGCATCAATAACATTCCACTCTGCATAATAATTATCAGGGTTTGGTACTAACATCTCTTCCTCAAAATACAGAAACTCATCCAGATATTCTTTCCAGATCAACCACCCAAAACGCATATCAGCATCTCCATTCTTACTGGTCGCCTGAACCTCCTTTCTTCTACCGTTAATCAAATCACCATATTGCTTTAATACATCTGCTGCAACGGCATTAGGATCCCCATCTTTCACCCTAATAGAGCGTGTAGCAGATGGATGCATTGGTCTCGTACCGCATATCTCTTTGATTGAACCCGCCCTACCATACCGCATCATCTTATGCTCAACACCCAAACCATTAAACATGACATCTATTTTAAGATTACTCCATCCAGTAGGTGGTATTTTTTTAGAGTTGTTATACACGTAGCCCCAGTCGGCTTCTTCCATCTTTCTACCAAGCATGGTAGATACTTTAGAAGCGAGAAGCTGATGCGCTAAGACAAATTCTTCCTGCGTGAAAGCCTGCAATGTTTTCATATTATTAATTTGCGTCTGAATAAAGGATTGCTTTTCCGATTACATAACCCAGTAACGGGGGTACAGCATTACCTATCTGGAATGCTCGCTCCATTCGTGTTCCATGTAGATACCACCACCTTGGAAATGTTTGGAGAATTAACAATTCCTCATCTGATAGGTAGTCATGAACGACCTTTACTGGTGGAGTATCGCCTTGCCGTCTTCCTTTAGAGTGCCACTGCTGCCGAAATAGTTGTTCCTCAGGAACACCAAACGGTGCAATAGCCAACTTTGCCCCTTGATGCGCACCAATTGTTGGGGATGGCCTGTCTAATGTCCAAGTTACCGGTTCATCGTGGGGTCTGACTACATTCTTTACCCACAGTACTGCATCCTTTTGGTTTACCGAAAATCGGGCATCTCCCTTTGTTGACAGTGCCTCACGCATCGTCTTCCAAGGTTTGAGATCTTCTTGAAAAAGACTTGGTTTATTACGCTTTTGATTTGGGCCAGAATGGGTTGGCGTAGGCCAAATCATCTTCTTGCCGTCAATATTTCCAACAATAATTAGACGCTCCCTAATTTGAGGAGCGCCATAGTCAGCAGCATTCAATACACTATGCGAGCAAGCGTATCCACAAGATTCAAATTCATTCAGAATTATCTTTAGTGAGCCTCCCGGTTCGTTCTTTACATCAAATGATGTCTCCTCAGAGCCACACTTTTTACATTTCGCGCCAAGTGTCTGATTCTCTTTCCAATCTTGCCTTAGCTTAAATAGAGCCAGCTCTTCATGTTTACACTTTTTGCACTTCACATACAGAACATCCGTTTTAGTAAAGGTTATTCCTTTAACATTTTCAAAAATAAACCAATCAGGCTTCAAATCGGAGACCAATCTAACAAATTCAAAAAACAGATCGCCATTCTTTGTACAATCCAGTGATTTTTGTTTTCCGGCCTTGCTGAACGGTTGACAAGGTGGCCCACCAGCAATAGCAAATAATTTTCTACCTGCCAGAACATTTAAAAACACATCAGATGACACACTTCTAATATCCCCTTCAATTATTTCTGCATCCTGTAAAAAATGCTCCTTATCGGGTTCTTTCAGCCTTTGGAAAAAATCCTTTGCTACTTGGAAGGATTGGCTAAAGCATCTTTGTTGCGATGCTTTTTCAATAAATTTGTCAACCTCACTGGGTGTCATGCGGGCAAGTATTTTATTTTGCCTCAGTGATTCACAGGCATATGGAGTTAGCTCATTCGCACAAACTGTGTTCATACCTGCCATTTCAAGCCCCAAATCAAGGCCGCCAACTCCTGCAAAAAGAGATATTAAGTTCTTAGAGCCTCTCACTTCCATTTATTAAAATGATTTATCCGCAATCATACAAAACGCAATGAAAATGCAACTTGCATAAGCGGAAACAAGAACACAAAATTAAGCAGTAACCCTTGGTTCAATAGCATATAGGCAGCGACGAAATACCCTTTTGTAGTCGGATACGATACCGAGCAGGTACGCACTCCCAGTATCTTATTTAGGTAAGTTGAAACCCAAAAGCTCAAAAAAAACTTCTGTCAAATAGTCCACTAAATCTTGCCTATCGTTAGCCTCACCCCCGGCCCCTCTCCGAAGGAGAGGGGAGNNTCTCCGAAGGAGAGGGGAGCCAAATTGCGTTGTGGAAGTGGCGCGAGGAGAGGTAGGCGGCGAGAACTCTCCGAAGGAGAGGGGAGCCAAATTGCGGTGTTCATTTTGGCTGTCCGTTTGGTATAATACGAAATGCGGAGATTGCAGCTCGGGGGCCGCAATAACGGCGCAACGAACTGCAAAGCGTAGATTTTCCGGAAAATACAGCCGCCGAATTTGGCGGCTTTTTTTGTGCAAATAGTGTGCAAATGAAAAAGGAGTTACCCGGAAAAACCGTGTAACTCCTTGATACTTTAGTGACCCCGTCAGGATTCAAACCTGAAACCT
>DDEO01000030.1 GCA_002336725.1 Bacteroidetes bacterium UBA1952
GGTACCGACGTCTTCGAGCCAGTCGAACTGGGGCAGGCCCTTGAACTGACCGAGTACGCGGATAGCCTCTTGTAGCTGGGAGAGTTCCATTTCGCTGAGCGGCCCGTTGGAGATGGAGAAATTAGGGTCGGTGTAGCGCAGATAGGTGTAGCGGCCTTCGCGGGTGTGTTCTATTTCTGCATTCCATCCGTCGCTGCTTTTCAGGAAAGCGAGGTCTTCGTAGAGCATGGAGCGGCTGATGCCCTTGGTAGCCGGGTCGTAGTCTTCGAGTGCGCGGTTTACGGCGTTCATCAGGTCTTCGAAGCAGTATTTGACACGGCGGTTGCTCAGGCATTTGTCGAGCGCACGGTAGCGGATGAGCGCGTGTTTGTTTTTGGCCATAACGGGGAAGCAGCGCGGAGTTTTCCGGAAAAAGAGCGAGCCGTCCGGATAGGGCGGACAGTATCGGTTTTCTTTTGCAAAGATGGTTTTAAAAAATGACCCAAAGCGTGGGTAGAGAAGTGCTTTTTACCCCGCGCCACACTGCTTTCTTTCTCTTTAAACACCCTTTAAAAACCCTTCTTTGATATGACCTTTTTTATGAAAAATCTCAGACTGTTTCTGTTCTCCATGACGCTGTTGCTTGCGCTGCCGCAGCAGATGTACGCGCAGAAGAAGGCGTATATTAAAGCGTACTACACCAGCCTGGTGGATAAAGACGGCACCGTCATAGACGAAAAATCCTCTAAACCCGCCCCCTATAGCAAGTATGTGTATTTCAACAAGGCCCTGGTTCGGGTGGACGATGCGTCTGGCAGCGTTTATAGGCTTGTCTCTGAACCCCAAAACAGGGACAACGCAAGTTGCACCGTCAATAGATGGAACGCGGTGGACGAGAGCGGCGACGCGTGCGATGTAGGTCTTTATACAGACAAGAAAACGAACAATGTTTTCTTCTTCGTTGAATATCAACGGTCAGACGAGACGCTTCGCAGTTACTATTACTTCCTTGCTTCGGATTGAGGCGCGAAGCCCGTGCTTTCTACAAAAAAATGGCTCCGCGAGCATTTTGTTTTCTCCTCTCAAAGGCTATCTTTAAAGCCCTTTTAACAGCTTTTTTACGGGCTGTTTCCCGCTTTTTCCGGAAAAATTTCATTGTTTTTACCTTTTTTATTCTGCCTTATGTCGCCGCCCCTCCCTACCCTTTTCGTACAGTTTGACAACCGCCTGCCCGTCTGGAAAACACCCGCCTTCCGGGGCGCTTTAATAGAGAAAGTGGGTCGCGAGCATGTGGCTTTCCACAACCATGTGGGCGACGAAGGGCTGGTGTATCGCTACCCGATTATTCAGTACAAGAGCATTGGCGGCAAGCCGTCGTTGTTTTGCGTGGGTCAGGGCGTGGAAGAAATCCATAAGTTGTTCGGGTTGCGCAACTGGTCGGTGGAAATCGCCGGTGCGGCGCACGAGTTGCGGCTGGAGCGCATGGACATGAACCATACGCGGCTGGGCGTGTGGGAAAAGACGTTTCACTACCGCATGGCGCGTTGGCTGGCCCTGAACGCAGAGAATTATCAGCGGTATCAGTCGCTGGACAGTCTGGCAGCGCGCGCCGCGTTCCTGGAGCGGATGCTCACCGGCAATATCCTGTCGTTTGCCAAAGGCGTGGACTGGCATATTGAAAAGCCGGTGGCGGTATCTATCAAAGACATTGAGCGACAACAAAGCATCCGCTACAAGGGTGTGTCCCTGCTGGCGTTTGACGTTTCCTTTTCCACGAATGTTTTTCTGCCGCGCTACCTAGGGCTGGGCAAGAGTGCAAGCCACGGGTTTGGCGTGGTTTATCCGGTAAATTCAAAACACAATCAGTATAGCTCATGAACAACGAAAGAGAGATCATTTACCTCGCGGCCCTGCTGCACGACATCGGCAAGTTTTTCCAACGATCCGACCCCAGCGGCGCTGCGCGGTCTGCTTTACTTAGTCCGCAAATAAAGAACCTGGAAGGAAGCATTAGTCCCAAACACTGGCAAACCGGGAAGTACACCCACAAGCATGTTTTATGGACTGCGCAGGCCATCGCCAATCTGCAACCGCATCTGGCGAATTACATAAAGCTGGCCGGGAACTGGTCCTACGACAAGCTATTGCGCACAAGCGCAGCACATCATGCGCCTTCAGATGAACTGGCCGAGCAGATTGTTCAGAAAGCAGATCATTACAGCAGCGGCATAGACCGTGACCAACAAAATGGAAGAGGTTGGAAAGACGCAGCAGAAGAGGCCGACGAGAAATGGGATGGCTTTAAACGTACGCGTATGCGCAGCGTGTTTGAAGGTGTTTCTCTCAGCGGGAAATGGAAAGGTCCAGCAGATTACGACAAGAAGCTGCCGCTGACTGCAATAAACACCAGTAAAGAGTTTTTCCCGATAGATGCTGATGCACCGGCCACTGAGGTGGATTACCAGCAATTGTGGGAAAATTTTGAAACCGAGCTTCAGTTCATTCAAAACAAGACGCTGCGCAGCTTTAACGAAGGCCTGCTTTTCCTGTTGGAGAAATATACCAGCCGTATCCCTTCCAGCACCCAACACTTGCCAGATGTAAGTCTGTATGACCATTTAAAAACGACGGCTGCATTTGCCCTTTGCCTGTATGACTATATCCAGGACAAAGGCCTGCAACAATTGCCTGCCTCAAACGAAAAACCGTTTGCTTTAGTTGGCGGGGTACTGAGCGGCATTCAGAAATTTATTTACAGCATTGTAGCAAAAGGGGCCGCTAAGAATCTGAAAGGCCGCAGCTTCTATCTGCAACTATTAGTGGACAATGTGGTGCAATTAGTGATAGACGAACTGGGCCTGCAAAGCGGTAACATCATCTATGCGAGCGGCGGCGGCTTTTACCTGATTGCGCCCAACATTGAAGCATTGCATACGAAGCTCAGAAGCATAGAGCGAAAAATAGCCGGTAAGCTGTTTGAGTATCACGGTACGGAGCTTTACCTCTCGCTGGACTATGCGCCATTCGGGGAGACAGAACTTTTTAATCAGACAGACACCGGCGACAACGTTGGCAAAATCTGGCAGGCGCTTAGCGAAAAACTTTCGGCAAAGAAGGGACAACGGTTTGCGCAAATTTTCAGCGAGCATTTTGACCGATTCTTCGAGCCAATTCCGGTAAGTCCGGAAACCAAAAAAGACGCGATTACCGGCGAAGAACTGGGCAAACAGATTGAATATCTGGATGGCGACAGGGAGCGCCCCGTAAACCTTTACACCTGGCAGCAGATTGAGTTGGGCAAGACGCTGAAAAAAACTGATTACTGGATTCTTTCAAAAGAAAGGCTATCCTATTTCCCGAAAGAAATCTTCTGCATAGATCCCATTGGACTTGGGCTTTATAATTATCTGGTTGACGCGCAGACACTCAAAGCCTACGAGGGAAGCCTAAAGGCCAGTGCGGATAATGTTCGGGTCATTTTTTTCAACAAAAACAACTTTCTGGAGCCGCTACACAAAGGCATCAATAACGTTTACGGCTTTGCCTGGTATGGGGGAAATGATTTTCCGGAAAACCGCTTTGACGAACCCAAGACCTTTGAAGAACTGGCGGGCGTTACACTGGACAAGCCAAACTACAGAGAAGATGCAAAACGGGAGAACGGGCCTGAACTCACCCGGCTTGGTGTGCTTAGGATGGATGTGGACAACCTGGGCGCAATCTTCCGCAGGGGCCTTCACCCTTCCAAACGCAGTTTCAGCCGGTACAGCACCCTGAGCCGCAGCCTGGATTGGTTCTTTAAAGGCTACCTCAACACCATCTGGCGCAGCAACAAGCAATATGAAGCGTTTACGCAAATCATTTACAGCGGGGGCGACGACCTGTTTATCGTTGGCAAATGGGATTTGCTTATCAAAATGGCTGCTGACATCCAATCGGCATTCAGGCAGTGGGTTTGTGAGAACCCGGAGCTGACACTTAGCGGCGGCATGGCCGTTGTTGGCCCTCGTTTTCCGGTTTTAAAAAGTGTGACATATAGTGAGACCCTTGAAAAAGCCGCAAAAAAACACAGCTATGGCAACCAGCAAAAAAACGCTTTTGCTTTTGTCAGCTATACCCCACAGCAGAGCACTGATGCGCTCTCCGTTGCGCTCAACTGGGAAGAGGAGTTTCCATATCTGCGGAGTCTGAAAGAGGAAATCAAAGGCCTGATAGATGCAAAGCAACTTTCAGAAGGCTTCACCTCGTCCATGTACAATCTGATGCAGCAGGCAAAGCTGGAAAAGAACAAGGACGGGCTGTATTACCCCTTAGAACACCGGGTAGCATGGCTGGCTGCATATCAATTTAAGCGGAGCGGCGAGGGCCAGTCAGAAACCCTAAAAGCATTTTTCCGCAAATGGGCCAATGTCATCATGACCGGCAAGCCCCCCGGCGAAACCGCGCCTAAAGAAACGCAGTATCATGCACTGCAATACCTGGCACTCGCAGCCCGCTGGGCAGCGCTGGAAGAGCGCAGCATCATCAAAGAAAATCATTCTTCACTTCAAACAACATAGCACTATGCCAAATCCAAATTACCAACCTAACAGACCACGCCAACAAGGTGGGGCCCCCAATCGCCAAGACAGCAGAGAGGCTACACCGTCCAATATTGCTGGGAAAACTTCCGAACAATGGAGACCTGAAATTCAAAGCTGGGTTAAAAATGGCATCAGCAAAGACACGATTATATATGCCGATGGAATGGGTAGGAAATTAAAAGACGAAGGTCTTACGACCTCTCAAATCCGAAACGTTTTTGGCGAAATGCGCAAAATCCAGATGAACGGTTTTGAACAGGAGAAAGCAAACTTTTTGTTGCTGCGCCCCAAACTCGCCTACGCCGTAAGGCGGCAAAATGCGAAGGGCATGGAGGCCTTTTACGATCTCTTTTGCACGGCCTACGACGCAGTTGATACCAACCATGACAAAGGAGCATCCAAGCAGTTTGATCATTTGTTGCAAATCATGGAAGCTGTACTGGCTTACCACAAATACCACGGCGGACAGTAACTCACCACTAAAACCCAAAAAACATTTCAACTCATGCCCAAGCTTCTCAAAAAAATAGAAATTACTGGCATCCTCACGCTGGAAACCGGTTTGCACATTGGTGGCACCAACAGCAGCATGTCCATTGGCGGTATTGACAAAGCCGTCATTCGCAACCCGCTCAATAATCAACCCTACATCCCCGGTTCTTCACTCAAAGGGAAAATGCGCAGCTTGCTGGAAATCAGCACGGGTAATATTGGCGGCAAGAGTGGTGGTGTAGTACACAACGGCCCTTCAAGCAAAACCGGAAGTGCAGATAAGCCAATGTCTGCCGACTTGTTTGGAAACGCAATCAACGAAGGCCAAAAGCCGAGCCGCCTAATCGTTCGCGACCTCTCGCTGATCAACCACGAGGAATTGCTTGCCAAAACGGAAATTCCCTACACTGAGGGTAAAACCGAAGTGGTGATTGACCGCATTACAAGCGCTGCGATGCCCCGCCAAAACGAGCGTGTGCCCGCTGGCGCGCAGTTTGGCCTCAACCTTGTGGTCAATATCTGGGAAGGCGACCCGCCGCAGGACAAACTGCTGGAACTGCTCTTTGCCTCGTTGCAACTTTTGAGCGATGATTATCTGGGCGGTCATGGCAGCCGCGGGTACGGGCAGGTCAGCATAGACATTCAGCAAATGAGCGAAAAGAGCAGCGCCGATTATTATAACGGTGGCGAGACAAAAGGCATGTCTATTCTGGAAAAATACCGTTCACAGATTGGCAAACTGAGTTCGAACAAAATTCCTACAGCATGAGTACAAATGTTGAAGCTATCAAACTCCGGTTTAGCGGAGGAGTGCATATTGGCCGAGGGTCTGAAGAGCTAGATAAGACCGCGACAACCTACAGCAGCGACGCGCTCAAAAGCGCCCTGTTTGCCGTAGGTCTGCCTTATTATCCGGAGTGGGCACAGAAACCGGAGCGCTTCTTTGAAGGATTCCGCATCAGCAGCGCTTTCCCCTGGAGTGGCGAAGAGTATTTTCTGCCCCGTCCCGGCGCCATGCGCTTTGATTTTGGAAGCGCCGATGACCTTACCCAGGCCAAGCAAGCCAAGAAGCTTTCCTATGTATCAGCAGAAATTTTCCGCACATGGACGCTAAAGCCTGGGAAGGTGATGGTGCGAGATAAGCAAGTGGGCGACGGCGCATTTCTGTTTGCCGGCAATGGGAAGAAGTTCTTGCATGTGGCCGTGCAGCAGCGGGTGCAGGTGCCGGCAGTTGGCGAAGGAGATACGCGGCCCTATTATTTTGAACGGCTGCTTTTTGAAGAGGGCAGCGGGCTTTATTTCCTGATCAGCTTTCAGGAAGAGCATTTACGTCCGCAGGTCTTTCACGCCTTGCAGCTTCTTGGCGATCTGGGTATCGGCACCGACCGCACGGTCGGGAACGGGCAGTTTGAGGTAGCGGACGTTTCTACGTTTGTTATGCCGGAAGGTAGCTCTGACCTCAAGATGGCGCTGGGGCTCTACCTGCCCACGCAGGTCGAATTGGCACAGATAGAGTTAGAAAGAAGCTTCTGGAACCTGGTAAAACGGGGCGGCTATATGGCCGCCTCTGAACGGGGAGAATACCGCAGCCTGCGTAAAAACAACATCTACTTTTTTGGCGAAGGCAGCACCTTCAAAACGATGCAAACCCTAGCCGGTCGCTTTGTAGATCTGCAGCCGGCGTGGGATACGCCGGGTATGCACCCGGTGTGGCGCTGCGGAAGGCCAATCTTCCTTAACCTATAAAAACACATACATGGCAAACGCAAAATTGACCACTCTCACCCCCGTGCATATAGGGAGCGGCGAAAAGTTGCTGCGCAACTTTGACTTTATCATCCAGGATGGCAAGGTGGGCTTTCTGGACTTAGAAAAAGTGGTGCATCAAATCGGGATGGAACGCCTGCCGCAGCTTACTGCCGAGATTGAAAAGCGGACAGTGGGTGAATTTCTGAAAAGGACATTGCCAACGGCTACCCTTGACAATATAGCCAGCCGTACAATAAAGACGAAGGGACATATTTCACACGCGACTAACGAACTTAAGGCCCAGTTTCGTACAGCACTGGAAGGCCCTTGTATCCCCGGCTCTTCTCTTAAAGGGAGTATGCGCACGGCCATGACAAGTTATCTGACCGATAGCGACCGCAATAACGAAGCAACACAGCGCCAGTTCCTACAGGAAATCAACTGGGATGGCAGAGTCAGTTTTGATAGGCTGGACAGGCTGCTATTTGGTAGCACGGCTAATGCAAAAAGCACCCGGTTCTTAATGGTTGGGGATATCCAGTTTAAAGAGAGCGACGCTGAAGTTCAGGAGTTAAGCTATATAAATCAATTAGGTGATGGGAGCTGGGAATACGAAACGAGAAAACTCCAACTCGTGGAATGTATTCGCAAAGGGGCTACTACTGAGTTCCAGTTGAAACTAAACTTAAAACTGGCAGAAAAATATAAGGCAAAACGTCAGGAACTGGTAAGCGTACGCCCAAACGACCATAGTATGGCCCCACTCAAAGATCTGTCCTTCTTTGGCGGAAGCGAAGACAACTTTCTAGCAAACCTGAACGAGCGAACAAAAAAGGTATTGCAGTGGGACATTAATAAGCTCAAAAGCCTGGAAGCGGAGCCCGACCTGATAGACGCTTTATCAGGGATTTTGCAAACAGTAAATACCACCAAGAAGGGTGAAGCCGTGCTGCGCTTAGGTGGACATACCGGTTGGCATTTTATGACAGGGGGCTGGATGATATATAACGAGCAGGTTTTTACTGATGAAATGTTTGATGCCGTGCAGGCAGCGGCCCAGCGAACGAGAAGATATCTAGGCCGCCAATTCCCGAAAACCCGTAAAATGACAGATGCCGGCCTGCCGCTGGGGTTTGTAAAAATTGAACTCTGAAAAATTATGGCAAATATTCTTCTGGCAAATATTGGCAATCGCAACATCCGCTACACTGGAAATAGCCCGGTCTCTCTTTACAGTACATCGTTCCGGCAAGACACCAAATTTCTGCTTGATCACTTTGAGCAAGAAAAAGAACACATAACGCCGCAAATCTTACCCGAACTCATTGACAGCCTGAGTGAAACCCCGCAGAAGATATTTCTGTTTGGCAGCAACCAGACAGAATCGGGTAAAAACAACCAGGACACGCTTTACGAGGCAGAAATACTTACTCTATTATTTCGGGAGCGCTACCCTGAAAGCACTATTGAAGCCGTAATCTGCTCGTGTTCAGTTGTGGATGTGAATGATCTAATGCGGTTTTATCGCTCTTTTATCAACGAGCTCGTTACAGAACATCCCGAAAGCAAAATTATTCTTTGCGATGCTGGCGGCACCTCACAACAAAAAAGCGCACTCAAAATAATTTCAGAGTATCTGCTTTCTGATGATCAGTACGAACTGTACAATGTTGCCTTAGTTGCTGGCAATAGCATACCGGAACGAATACAGTCGGTTGAATATCGTAGAGTTATTGACGCGCAACAAATTGAATTACTCATTAATCAGTTTGACTACTCAGGTGCCCTATCAATTTATTTCGGCAACCGGAAGCAACACACTGATAATATTTCAGCCTTGCTAAAAATTGGAGCGGCCCTTTTCAATAATAATGCTGACTCCGCATCGCAATTGGCTAAATCCGCTCCTAAAGCGTTAAAGGTACAGGACCTGCTCAAGGGCTTGGCGCAGGAAAAACATTACACTGTAGCTCTTGAAGAATGGACCGGTATTTTGGAACGAGGGGCTGTTTTCCGGCTGTGCATCATCCTGGATATTGCACAAGCCTATAAAAAAATTCAGGATTGGGGTTTCGCCCTACTCTATCACCACATCTTTGAAGAGCGCTTTCTACATGAGGTACTAAAAAAATCTGTTGCGCCCTACTCGCTCACAGATGACTGGAATAAAATAAAAGAAGAAATACAGGCGGATAGAAAATTTGCCGGCGTAACAATGCTGGGCGGTCGAAGCCTCTCGCAGGTATACAGCGCCACTGTTCCGGTGCTTCGTGATCTGGCAAGAACGCTTTTTTTACCCCAAGTTGACGATGTTGTGAATAGGATTTCGGATGACCATCAGAAGCAGTTTAGCACCTGGAGAAACAAGTTTGCGCATGAAGGAAGGACGATCCATGCTTCAGACGTGCGGGCGTACCTTCCTGTTTTTCAGGATTGGAGAAGTATGTTTGGCTTAAGCGACGAAACGGTATTCGATGAACTGAACGCAGTCATAATAAAGTATGTGAGACAGTAATGCATCCCCTGCGTCGCCTCCACTACCGAGCGCCTTGCTACCCTCGCCCCCGACGGTGCCAAAACTTCTACTTTCCGCTTCGTTGCCTTCCGGAACTACTAAATTCCCAAAATGATGTCTGCCGCTCCCGCCCCCACCCTTACTCTCAATGCTTCCCAAACCGCCGCGCTGGAAGCCATCAAAGCATTCCTGAAAAGCGAAACCAATATTTTTATCCTCAACGGCTCGGCGGGAACCGGCAAGACCACGCTCGTCAAAAGCATCTGCGATTTCCTGCACGAAAGCAAAAAGCCCTTTGCGCTTACGGCTACTACCGGACGCGCCGCAAAGGTGCTTTCTACCAAGGCCGGCCACAAAGCCACCACGCTCCACAGCCTGCTCTATCAGTTTGACGAAATCAGCGGCAACGCCAAAGCAGGTGAAGACCCCTGGAAAAGCGAAACCGGCCAACTCTATCTCGCCTTTGAACTGCGCACCCCCAGAGAAAACGACCCACGCCCCAAAGTTATTCTCGTGGATGAGGCTTCTATGATTAGCCACCTGACCGCCGAAAGCAACCACACCGCCCGCTTCGGTTCCGGAAACTTGCTCGAAGACCTGCTACAGTTTGCAGCTACCTCCAAGATTATCTTCGTAGGCGACAGCTGCCAGTTGCCGCCCGTGGCCGATACGGTTATCAGTGCAGCACTGCACGCGCCCTACTGGAAAGATGCCGGTAAAAGCGTGGACGTGTGTACGCTTACCGAAATCGTGCGCCAGGAAGCCAATAACGAAATTCTGGCGGTCGCCAGTCGCTTTCGCAAAGCCATCGAAGCTAAAACGCCCGGCGGCGAACTGTGGAAACTGCCCCTGCCGCAAGGTCGTAACTTTTTTAGCACTCTGGGTAGCACTTCGTTTTTTCAGCAGTTCTATGAAGCAGTCCAGACTCATGGCATGGAGCAGACAATCGCCATCTGCCACAGCAACGGCGAGGCGCACCGCCTCAACCGGATGATGCGCCAAAAGCTCCATGGCAAGCCCGATCTGCAGGTGGGCGACCTGCTGATTGTAACCCAAAACAGCTATAGCACCGACCTGGTAAACGGCGATCAAGTGGTGGTGGAAGAAATCGGTGCCGAAGAACACCGCGCCGGTTTCCGGTTTCTGAAAGTAAAAATCAAATCGCTCTTCAGCGCCGAAACCTATGAAACGATGCTGGTGGCCGACCTGCTGACAACTCATCAGGCTACGCTTTCGCCCGATGAGGTGAAGCGCCTGCTCATTGACTTTGACCAGCGGATGCGCAACCGGGAAATCTCCCGCAACAGTGAGGTATATAAAGATGCCATGCGGACAGACCCTTACGTGAACGCGCTGCGCGCCAAATATGGCTACGCCCTCACGGTGCATAAGGCCCAGGGCGGCGAGTGGGAATCGGTTTTTCTGTACCTGAGCAACAGTATCTATGCTATGGTGCTGGACAACCGCTTCCCCGACAAACGCCACCCCGACGGGCCGGAGCAATACCACCGCTGGTTTTACACCGCCGTTACCCGCGCCCGAAAAGCCCTTACCGTCAACGACTCGCCTTACGTGCAGTCTTTTGCCCAGCGCGAGCCGGAGGCCAACAAGCAATACTGGAAGGAAAACCAGCGATATAAAAGTATTAAAGCACTGGACGGCAAATCGCCCTTTCCGACCGGAACGCTGCGTGGACGCGTCAAAACCATTCTCAACCAAAATGAAAAAGGCATGAATGGATTTCTGGAAGTAGAAGGCATTGCGGAGAAATTATACTTTATTCTGGACCCTAAAAGTCCTGTTTTCCCACACATCCGGGTTGGGCAGGCACTCACTTTTGAAGCACTGCCGCCGCGCGGTGATAAAGGCCCGAAAGCAACCAAAATCCGGGTACTGCGATAAGGGGTCCATTTGATAATTTCTCAATGGCTCAATGCTCAATGGCTATACTCCAAAGTTTCGCTGTCCTATCTTAGAGCCTATCCTGTTTTTTAGAAAATATAAAAGAATGAGGACTTTTCGTATGGTTCTTTTGTCATCCCGGAACGGGAACTTGTCGGCTTGCTTCCGCAAAGACCCCGTTCCGGGGTGACAAAAGATTTTGTCTAAAAAAACTTCTCTACCGATTTTCCGGATAGGCTCTTAATGGCCTGAAGCGGCACTGCCATTCGGTTTCCGGAAACGATGCTTCTTTTTCGGCGGCAGCGTTTGTATTTCCGGAAATATCAAATAATTTTTTGGCTGAAGCCGAAGGCTCCAACATTATCCAACAGCGAAGCACTCCAACAGTGCAGTACTCCAACCCCTCTCTTATGAACCTCGTCCTCTCTTCTTTCGGCGCACAGCTTACGGCAAAAAACGGGCTGTTTCAGGTGCAGACTTCCGAGGCCAGTCAGAGCATCAACCCTGCCGACGTACGCACCATTACCGTTTCCAAATCGGCGCGCATTTCTTCGGAAGCCGTATTGCTGGCCATTACCCACGAGGTGGATATTCTTTTTGTGGACGGTATGGGCCAGCCCAAAGGGCGCGTCTGGAGTGTGCAGTACGGCTCGGTGTCCACCATCCGCAAAGGGCAGCTGGAGTTTCTGTATTCCGAGAAGTGCATCCCCTGGGTAAAGGATTTGATTTTGAAGAAAATCAACAACCAGATAGCCCTCCTTCTGGCCTTCCGCGACGAGGTGGCCGACGAAGCCGACCGCCGGCGCATTCAGGGTATTATTTCCGGAATGGATGACTACCGCAGCAAGATTTCCAAAGCCGAAGGAGCGGTTATCTCTGAGGTGGCCCCTAGCCTGCGCGGCTGGGAAGGCGCTGCTGCCCGCCGCTACTTTGAAGCCCTGAATTATTTTCTGCCGCCGGCTTTTCAGTTTTCCAACCGCAGTGCCCACCCCGCTACCGACCCGTTCAACGCGCTGCTCAACTACGGCTATGGCATCCTCTACGGCAAAGTAGAAGGCGCACTCATCAAAGCGGGCATCGACCCTTATGTGGGCATTTTTCACCGCGACGAATACAACCGCCCGGCCCTGGTCTTTGACGTTATTGAGCAATACCGGATGTGGATAGACTATGTGGTGGTGAGCCTGGCGCGGCAGGAAGTGCTGGATGAGGAATGTTTTCAGACGCTGGACAATGGCGCCGTGATGCTACAGGGCCTGGGCAAGCGCATCCTTATCCAGAGCGTCAACGACTATCTGGGCGAAGTGGTGTCTATCGGTCGGCTTACCCGCAGCCGCGAGGTGCATATAGAACAGGATGCACACCAACTGGCCAAAACCTTTCAAAACGCTTTGTCATGATTCCCGAAACCGAAGACCTGTTGTTTGTGGGCCGCAGCGTTACCGCTATGGGCGACCCGCTTGTGCCCGTTGCGCTGGCACAGGCCATTGCCCGCATCCGCGAGCCAAAGCCGGAAATTCAGGACCTGATTCGTCAGTTGCGGGCCTTGCGCAGCATTGACAAAAAACGCTATGATGCCCAGAAAAAGCTGCTGCCCTACCTGGTGTGCGGCCACTTCCGGCCGGCCATCCGGCGCAAAGACCATTTTCTGAAAATCAGCAATTTCATGCTGGACCTGGACGGCGTTTCCGAACATGCCGACATGGCGGCGCTGCGCCGGAAACTGGAAGCCGACCCGCAGGTGCTGGCGCTATTTGCCTCGCCGGGCGGCGACGGGCTGAAGGTGGTGTTCCGGCTGAAAGAACCCTGTTTTGACGCGGGCCTGTATGCCGCTTTTTACAAGATTTTCTCCCGCCATTTTGCGCAGCGCCATCAGTTGGAGGCCATCACCGATTATGTAACGAGCGATGTGAGTCGCGCCTGTTTTGTGAGCTGGGATGAAGATGCCTGGCTCAATCCGCTGCCCGAAGCGATAGACCTCTCGCACTACGCCAACGAGGCGCAACCCGACACGCTGCTGGCCACGGTGAACGAGTTGGAGAAAACAGCGCCTGCCGTGCCGAAGGAAGGGCCGCCGGCAAAGGGCGAAGGTCCGGCACCCGATGTGTTGCAGGCCATCCGGCAGAAACTGAACCCCGAAGGCGCGCGCAAGGGGCCGGCGGCTAAAAAATATGAGCAACCGGCGCAGTTGGACGAGAACCTGCCGGTCATCCGCGAGGGGCTGGAAGCGGTGGGCATTCAGTTGGCCGAGGTCAGCCCCATTCACTTCGGCAAGCGGCTGAAGGTGGTGGCCGGTGGCTACTGGGCCGAGGTGAATATCTATTTTGGAGGCCGCGGCTGGACCTGTGTGCCGACGAGCAAGACCCATAGCAATGCATCGCTGGCGGGGCTGGCGAAGACGGCGCTGGATGGGATTTTTGCGGAGCTAACTTGAATGTTTCATGTTTCATGTTTCATGTTTCATGTTTCATGTTTCATGTTTCATGTTTCATGGGTCGTTAATGACGGCATTTCTGCGAGGGCCTTGTATGAGGGGTATTGGTCCCGATCTTGAAGTTTGTGGTTCCGGAGCTGCTGAAGCAGGCAAAGGCAGTTTGAAATTTTTCCGGAAATTTCCGGAAAAAGGAGAGTCTCGCAGTGGGCTGTTTTGGGGCGGGGCGTTGTTGCTCCCAGTGGTGCGGCTGCAGGCTGGTTTGGGAAGCGTTATCGTTTGTGGGTATCGGTCAGGCAGAAACGGTGTCTGGGGCGGTGCTGTATCTTTTCGGAATGCACACTTTTCCGGGAAAGGGGTCTTTTTGCAATGGTTGTATGGTGTAGCTTTGGGAGATGGGCAGACCGCGTACACGGCTTATTTCGCTTCAGGAGCGGCTGGCGCGGCTGTCGGAGGCTGGGTTGCGAGAGGCTGCGCCACTGTTGCCGGGGGGAGCGGAAGATGCAGCGGGTGCGCTGGAGCCTTTGTCGGAGCGCATTGCCCGTGTGCTGAATTTGCTGGGGACATCTAAAAAGAAAAGCACCGACATGAACTTCATGGTGATGTACGATATTGAAAACAACAAGGTGCGCACCGAGGTGGCGAAGTACCTGATAAAGCAGGGGTGCATTCGGATTCAGAAGAGTGTGTATCTGGCATCTATGCGGCACGAGCAGTATGCCGCTATTGTGGAGACGCTCACCGAGGTGCAGCAGTATTACGAGAATGTGGACAGCATTTTAATTTTGCCGGTGAACACGAGCGATGCGCGGGCGATGAAGATTATCGGCAAAGACATTCAGGTGCAGACGATTATTGACAAGCCCAACACGCTTTTTTTCTGAGCAGCGTATGCAAAACTGTGGAAAAACCCTACCGAAAAACCGTAGCTTTGCAGGCTTCCGGCAGTGTAGCTGCCTGAAAATCAGTTCTTTCCATAAAATGGGCTCACAGAGCCAATTCCACTACAACAAGGATTAAGACTCGCACTGTGTTTGCTTTTAGTCGGATATACGCCGGCTCACAGAGCCAATTCCACTACAACAAGGATTAAGACCCCATTCCGCCTTTTTAAGCGCCGCCTTTCCAACACTCACAGAGCCAATTCCACTACAACAAGGATTAAGACCTGACGCTGGAAAACGGCGAGACCATTGCCATCTTCCTCACAGAGCCAATTCCACTACAACAAGGATTAAGACATCGTAAAGCTGCTTAGCTCTATTGTGGCTCACAGAGCCAATTCCACTACAACAAGGATTAAGAC
>DDEO01000227.1 GCA_002336725.1 Bacteroidetes bacterium UBA1952
CCCCTGCCAATGACACCCGTTTTATCACAAAGACATTATAGTGTATTTCTGTCCATATATCTATCTCACACGAACGCTTCCTCGCGGTTGCGCATCATCTTGCGCAGGTTGAGCAGGGCGTAGCGCATCCGGCCCAGCGCCGTATTGATAGATACGCCGGTGGCCTCGCCGATTTCCTTGAAAGAAAGCTCGCCATAAATGCGCATCACCAATACCGTGCGCTGTTCCGCCGGCAACCGATTGACCATTTCATACAGCCCGGCTTCCGTCTGTTGCCGTTCCAGCCGCGTTTCCGGCAGAGCCGTTTCCCGCACCATACGCCCAAAAACCTCATCGCCACACAGCACCGTGCCGTGCGTCTTTGCTTTCCGGAAATAATCGATGCACAGGTTATGCGCCACGCGCAGCGCCCAGGGCAGGAATTTCCCCTGCTCGTCGTAGCGGCCCTCACGCATGGTGCAGAGGATTTTCAGAAAACAATCCTGAAACAGGTCTTCGGCAAGCGTCCGGTCTTTCACCAGCAAATAAATCGCGGTATAAATCCGGTCTTTGTGCCGCAGCAGCAGCGCCTCAAAGGCCGGGTTTTCTCCTTTTAAAAACAGCGCAATCAGGGTTGCATCCGGAAGGGAAGTATAGGCAGTACACATAAAACAGACGAAGGCAATAAAGGAATAAGACCGGCGAAACCGGACGCAACTTTAGAGCGGGTAAGTAATCGTCTGTCTTATAGGCAGTATCCGGAGGATAAAAAGGGAGAAACGAGAGGAAAGATAAAGGAAGCGGTGGCGACCCCATAGAGACGGGAAACAGAACGCCGCGCAGAGAAGACGGGTTCGAAAATAAGAAGGGTTGGGTTAAAGACCCAAAGTTTTCTAAAGAAAAAGAAAAGAACCGGCAGGGTTTGCCGGTTCTGAAGTGAGAAAAAGGACTGCTATTTCCGGAAAAACTACCGAAGCAGCGTTACGTCGCCCGTCTGCGTAATGCGCTGCCCACCGGGGCAGAAGCCATCTACCTGCCACACATATACGCCTGTTTCTGCCGGCTTGCCATTGTAAAGGCCGTCCCAGCCGCTCGTCAGGTCGGTGCTTTTATACACTTCCTGCCCCCAGCGGTTGAAGACACGGAAAGAGATAAGTTTCACCAGTTGTTTGTTGAGCAGGCCAAAGCGCGTGGCACCGTCCATGCCGCTTTCCGGCGCAAAGGCATTGGGCAGGGTTATCGTGCTGCACACCGTGCGAATCACCACGCTATCAGTGCGGCTACAGGTCAGTTCCGGCGTGGCGTGGATGACCGTAAAGGCGTAGGCATAGTTGGTGAAAGGCTGCGCGAGCGGAAACTGCTTCGTCGAGTCGTCCAGATAATTGCCCGGCGACCAGCGGTAGGTAAATTCCGCTCCCTGCGAGGTGGTGGGGCCGCCCAGCAAGATGGAAGCGCCATCAGGGATAGTACGGTCGGGGCCGGCATCGGCAGTACTCTGCACCACGCGCACCAGAATACTGGTGTCCACCACGCAGCCATCGGCATATCGGAGTACGGCGCGATAGCGGGTAGTACTCTGCGGCCAGGCAGTTATTTGTTGCGCCATGGAATCGCTCAGTGTATTTGTCGGCGACCATTTCAGGCTATCGGCGGCGAGCGATTGCGCCTGGAGCATGATTGTATCTCCCTGACAGATAAGCGTATCGTTGGAGATATTGAGGCCCGGTTGTGGCGACACGTAAATCTGTCGGCAGCCCATGCGCATATCAGGCTGGCCTTCGTTCAGAATCAAATTAACAGTGTAAGCGCCCGCACTGTTGAAGCGGAAGGGCATCGGCGTACTGGAGTCGCTACCGGCTATCGAAGAGCGGTTGCAGGAAGCAAACTTAATACGCGTCAGCGAGCCATTGCGGCGGTTTACTACATAAGTATAGAGGTTGGCGCTGTCGCGCAGAAAGCCGGTCATGCCCGTAGGCGTAGCGAAATTATTGATATTGGTCAGCAACAGATCTACGTCCGTAGGATCGGTCGTAACATCGCCGTTTGCATCCAGCTTCACGCGGATTGTTGTGTTGGCAGCGGCGTTGGCAATAACCAGATAGGGATTGTCGCAATCGCGGTAGTAGGCCAGGCCGGTGGGCGTGTAGAGGTTGTTGAAGAGGTTTCCGGAATTAACGCCGGTGGGTGTGCCTCCAAGCGAAGCGCCAAAGGTGATAACGCTCAGCGAGGAATTGCCGGGGTTGGTTACATAAAACTTGTAGCCCTTCGGGTTCTTCGCCACAGTCAGGTGTTCCGGATTAGCCAGTGTGCCTATATTGCCCAGGCTTTGCAGCGTCGGCAATCCATTAATAAAACTGCCAAAATCGGCGCGTACCAGCGAAGAATTTGCCACGTCGAGGATGATACCATAAAAGCGGTTGCCTTCCTGCGCTACATACAGATCGCGCGGGTCGGTAAGGACGGCACCGGGGTTGCCCAGCCGGGTGAGGGTGGGTTCGCTGCCCAGGTTGTTGCCAAAGTCGAGGCGGATGATGCTGGCATCAGCGGGGGTGTTGCCGGCGGTAGCAAAAAGATGCCAGTCGGTGCCGACACGCATCAGATGGAGGCCACCGCCCGAGTCGGGCATAGTCGTGTCGTAGGCGCTCAATACGGTATAAACCGGCGTATTGACCAAAGTCGTCCCAAAATCGAGGCGCACCAGCGAGCGGTTGCTGCGGTTGAGCACAAAGGCATAGTAGCGGCCATTATCGTCTTTGGCGGCTTCTATGGCTGTGGGTCTGTTGAGCTGAAAAGTGTTGGGCAGGTTCTGGAAGGTGGGTGTGCTGCGCAGCGTTCCGGGGCAGAAAGACCAGTAATAGGAATTGGCCTTCTGCTTGGTAGAGAGCTGGATGAGTTGCCCCGCACAAACGGTGTCGGGCGCTGAAAACAAGGTCGTATCCTGCGCCCGAAGCGCCGGCGCACTTACCAGCAAGGTGAGTACAAAGAATAAGAACCGCTTAAACATAGAAGGGCTGGGAGTAAAGGCAGGTGTCATTCGGGAAAAACACTATAGACAGGACAAAATTCCCGTAAAGTTGGGCTAATATACTTTTCCAAACCGGATTTTTTTAGCAGGCCAATACATTTATTTTTGCCCTTCCCCATTTTTCAGCCTCATGCGCCGTTTCTCCTGCCTCCTTTTGGCCTCCTTTCTGTTCTGTGTTGCCGCCGTTTCGGCCCGCGAGGGTATGTGGCTGCCGCCCCTGCTTTCGCAACAGGCAGCGGCCCTGCGGGCCGCCGGACTTCAAATCCCCGTTGATGCGCTCTACAACAAAAACGGCGACGGCCTCAACAACGCCGTTGTTCGGTTTGGCGGCGGCTGCACCGGCGAGATGATCTCTGCCGAAGGCCTGCTGCTCACCAATCACCATTGCGGCTATGGCACTGTGCAGGGCCTGTCGTCTGCCGCCAAAGACTATTTCGCTCATGGCTTCTGGGCGATGAACAAAGGTGAAGAAATCCCCTGCCCGGGCCTCACGGTCAGCTTTGTGCGCAAGATGGACAACGTTACCAGTGTGGTGCTCGAAGGCGTTACGGAGGCAATGCCCGAAGCCGAGCGCGATTCTATTATCGCCCGCAACAGCCGCTTTGTAGAAGATCTCTATAAAGGCAATCATCCCGGCATGGATGCTACCGTGAGCAGCTATTACAACGGTAACGAATACTGGATCTCACTCGTGGAGGTGTTTAAAGACGTGCGCCTCGTGGGCTTTCCCCCCAATGGCATTGGGCAGTTTGGCGGCGACACCGACAACTGGATGTGGCCCCGCCATACCGGCGATTTCTCGATTTTTCGGGTCTATGCCAATAGCGATAATAAACCAGCAGATTATCAGCGAAACAACAAGCCCTACCAGCCGGTGAAATATTTTACCCTCAATGCCAAGGGCGTGAAAGAAGGCGATTTTACGATGGTCTATGGCTTCCCCGGCATGACACAGGAATACCTCGCGGCCTCGCAAGTAGCGCAGATCGCCGACATCATCGACCCCATTCGCATTGAAGTGCGCACCGCCCGTCTGGCTGCCTGGACACAGAAGATGCAGGCCGACCGCAATGTTTTCCTGAAATATACCTCCAAGCGCGCCGGCGTGGCCAATGGCTGGAAGAAATGGCAGGGCGAAGTCCTCGGCCTTCGGGAAGCCAATGTAGTCGCCCGCCGCCGCGAAGCCGAAAACAAATTTCAATACTGGGCGCAGCGCGACACCACGCTGCCCTATGCCGATAACCTGCTGTCGCAGATACAGGCAAATGTGGCGCAGGGCAATCAGGTGCTGCCCGCCGAGGTGTATTTTCAGGAAGCCGTTCTGGGCATTGAGCTGATTACGCGCGGCGCAGTGCTCGACCGGCTGGTAACGGCCCTGCAGAACGGCGGCAAAGAGGCCGACCTCAAAAAGGCTATCGGCGATTGGGAAGGATTTTATAAAAACTACGACGCGCCCACCGACCGGGCCGTTTTTGACACGCTGATGCCGCTGTTTTTTGCCCGCGCCGGCAGCTATGTGCCGGAATATTTCCGGAAAGAGTTGAAGCGATACGGCAGCTTCCGGGCCTGGTCGGCGGATGTTTACAACCGCTCGGTCGTTGCCGACCCCGACCGTTTTGCCGCGCTGGTGAAAGAAGGCACGGGGGCTTCGGCCAGTCGCCTGCTGGCCGACCCGGCACTGCTGCTCTACCGCGCCACCCTGCAAACCCGCCGAAACGAGATCGCGCCTGTGCTGGCAAGTGCGCAACAACGCCTCACGATTTTGTCGCGCCGCTACCTTCAGGCCCAGCGCATCGCCGCGCCCAACCGCGCCTGGTATCCCGATGCCAACGGCACGCTGCGCCTTGCCTACGGACAGGTAAAAGGCATTGATCCGGAAGGGCCTGCACCCTATTCCTTCCAGACTTTCCTGAGCGAAGCACTCGCTAAAGACAACCCGGAAGTAGCCGAATTCCGCGCACCGCAAAAACTCAAAAACCTGTATGCCGCCTACGACTTTGGCCGCTGGGGCAATGGCAAAGACGTTCCGCTCGCCTTCATTGCCGACAACCACACCACAGGCGGCAACAGCGGATCGCCGGTGCTCAACGCCAACGGCGAACTTATTGGCACCAACTTCGACCGCATCTGGGAAGGCACGATGAGCGACCTGCAATTCGACGAAAGCCGCTGCCGCAATATCTCGGTGGACATCCGCTACACGCTGTTTATCATCGAAAAATTCGGCGGCGCCGGCTGGCTGCTCAACGAAATGAAGATTATTCGGTAGGCGCTGGGGCAACGAGCGTCTGAAACGCTTCTAAAAAGCACTGCAACACCTCGTTGTCTGCCGGATTCGTCAGCCCACCTTCCTCACTCACTTTTGCCTTTATCCCGGAAATCAGCAGCGTGGTTTCCGGGATAAATTTTGCCCCAAGGGTGCGCATCAGCAGTTGCAGTTCTTCGTGTCCTTTGTGGCCGCTCGCGGAGGCGGTGAGGAGACCGACCGGTTTGTCGGAAAAAACAGTTGTTGCCACACACCATTCGAGGAGGTTTTTGAGCGCGGCGGGGATGCTGAAAATATATTCGGGCGTGCAGATAAGCACCCCATCGGCGGCGGCAATCGCTTCCCGGAAATCCACCACGGTTTCCGGTATGTTTTCGGTTGAAAGCGCCGGGTCGAAGTGCGGAAGTGCTTTAAGATTTCCGGAAAACACACCCTGGAAATGAGGTTTCAGGCATTCGGCAATGTGCGTAAGCAGCTTTTGATTGGCGCTGTTAGCGGCGGCGCTGCCGCAGAGGAGCAGGATGTTTGGGGCGGAATACATAAACTGGACTCTATCCATTTTATAAGTGCTGGGCTGTCGTGTTTACAGGCGTTGGCATTTATACCATTTTCAATTTGGTACCCCTAAATGGCGCTGACCCACCTAATGGAGATGACGGGTCAAGCCCGCCATGACGGATAACGTACGAAGGAAATTAAAAGAGCATATACCGCCCTCTATTTTAAAATGGTATTAGACAGCTAAACCCTGCATCATTAGCCTCACCCCCCGGCCCCACTCTCCGAAGGAGAACGGGGCCGAATTGCAGTGTTCATTTGAGCGGTCCACTTGGTGCAAATACAGCATATTTATCATCCCTGGAAGGACCTCTACGGATTCTTCCCAGCATAGCCGGTCCTGCCAACGGCGTGGACAAAGACGCTGCAACGATTGGTTATGCATACCAGTTCATAGAGATTCACAGAGACACCTTCTTCGTAGATCTCTGTGCCTTCTTGGTTCACTCCATAGGCTGTATTTTATTACCCCTTCGCTTTCTGGCAACGAGCAGAAAGCGAATTTTCAGGACACAAAGGCCGGAACGCCGTCAAAGGCTGCCTGTATTGGGCCAAAGTCCAGCTTATTTTCCGGAAATCTTTGAATATTTTCCGGAACTTTTACCCCTTCTTCACGCCTTCGCCACCCTTCTTCGGGCCGCGCGGTGCGGCGGCGGGCCGGTTGTTGCGCGGCGGGCGCGGCTGTTGCTTCGGCTTTTCGCGGATGGTGAGGTCTTTCATCGGGTACGGGTGATTTTCCACCACCGGAATTTTCAGCCCAATGACTTTTTGAATATCCTTGATATAGGCCGACTCTTCATAATCGCTGAACGAGTAGGCAAAGCCTTTGGCACCGGCCCGGCCACCCCGCCCGATGCGGTGGACATACGATTCCGGAATATTGGGGATTTCGTAGTTGATGACGTGCTGGAGCAGGTCGATATCAATGCCCCGGGCCGCAATATCGGTGGCCACGAGCACCTGAATTTTATGGTTTTTAAAACCCTCGAGCGCCGCCTGCCGCTGGTTCTGCGATTTGTTGCCATGGATGGCCGCCGCCGTAAAACCGTTTTTATCCAGTGCCTTCACCAGCTTGTCGGCACCGTGTTTGGTGCGGGTAAATACCAGAACGCGGTCGGTTACTTTTTCGCGCAGCAGGGAGAACAGCAGTGCCGGCTTGTTGTCGCGGTCCACATAATAGAGCGATTGCTCAATAGTTTCTGCCGTGGTGGATGCGGGCGTTACCTCAATATAAGCGGGGTTTTTCAGAATCGTATCAGCCAGTTGCTGAATGGGCGCGGGCATGGTAGCCGAGAAAAACAGCGTCTGCCGTTTAGCGGGCAGCTTTGCAATCACCTTCTTTACATCGTGGATAAAGCCCATGTCGAGCATCCGATCGGCCTCGTCGAGCACAAAAATCCGCAGTTCGTTGAGCGCGATAAAGCCCTGCTGCATCAGGTCGAGCAGGCGGCCCGGCGTAGCCACCAGCACGTCCACACCGCGCTTCAGGGCGGCTACCTGTGAAGCCTGATTGACACCGCCAAAAATCACCGCATGGCGCAGGTGCAGAAAAGCGCCGTATTCCCGGAAACCTTCTTCAATCTGAATGGCCAGTTCGCGGGTCGGCGTAAGGATGAGGCAACGGATGGGCGGCTTTTGGCGCGAAGGGCCTTCAGCATCAAGCAGTTGCAGGATGGGCAGGGCAAAGGCCGCCGTCTTGCCGGTGCCGGTTTGCGCGCAGCCGAGCACGTCGCGGCCTTGCAGGGCTTCCGGAATGGCGCTTGCCTGAATAGGCGTGGGATGGGTGTAGCCGGCCTTTTCGAGGGCCAGCATAAGGGGCTGAATCAGCCCGAGGTCGGAAAAAGAAACTTTCAAAAAGAGGAATTAAGAAGACTTAACAGTAGAAAGACAAAAGTAGAAAGACAAAAGAGGACGGGCGGGAAATGATTTTTAACGGGTCGGATTTCAGGGAGCAGGCATCGTGGGGGATGATTATTGTTGATGGGGGGTTGATGAGGGTTGATGAAGGTTGATTATTGTTGATGAAGGTTAATGGGGTTGGTTAGATTTGTAGGAACGCGCCAAAAGGCGCGTTCTAAAGATTGGTATAGGGTGGTGGCCCTGTCTGTTGCCCGTTTTTGCACCGATAACACCGCCGGATTTCCGGAAAACATTGCTTTAAATGCTATTGGCCAATGCTTTCAACAGCGCGATTTTCTCCTGATACAGGCCGGTCATTACATTCCAGACGCTGTCCTGGTCCACCACGCGGGGTGCGCGGTCTTTGTCGGTGTAGGCGTCGTAATCGGCCATGTAGTCGTTGGTGTAATATGCATCGAGCGCAAGGCGGTTCTGCTCGATTCTTTGCAGGTCTTCCTGCCTTTTTTCCAGCGTTTCCAGGTCTTTTTCGCACTGTTCCAAAAGTGCTTCGGCGGCGGCGATTCTATCGGGGAGTTTCATTTCTTGAAAATAATATTCCGGCAATGGGAAGCAAAGGCGTGCCAAAGAAAACCCGATGTGTGAACGGCATTTATCCCGCAGAACGCGCTCTTAAATCGTTCAGATAGGTTTTTATATCGGCTGCCGGCTTTTCCGGGTAATCATATCCCAGCTTTTGCGCCAGTTCGCAGCTTGTTTCTGCTACGAGGTCGGTCATGGCAAACAGCGCACGCCAGTTTTCAGCGATGTCGGTGCCGGAAAAAGTCCGTTCTACCTTCTCCCACATTCCTTCAGAGAGATATTTCCGGAAAAGTCTGCCGTGTTTGTTGGTCGTAACGCGCCATTCGTGCCGGCTGCCGATGTGCCATTCCAGCAAAGGTGTCAGGTATTGCGCCCGGATGATGGCTTCCGAGAGGTATTTTGCATAGAACAAATCCTGTCGCACGAGGCATTTTGCCACATAAACCGCGTCCCACCAAAAGTCGTTTAAGAGCTTTTTAAAGGCCGTTTCCGTGGGTTTTTTAATGACAGAGGCCTGATAAGATGGCGCTTTCATCCCGCGCGTCAGGTCGTCTTTATCCAGCAGCACTTTGTAGCCAATATCCCAGTCTGCCGGAAGCGTGGCCTGCTGTATTTCTTCCAGAAAAGCGGCTTTGCGATAAAGCTTGAAATCCACTTTGACGCCGTCTTCGTACAAGACCATTGTGATAGCGTGTTTTCCATCAAAACCGTCTTCGCCTTCTTCCATCAGGGCAATGGGATTGCCGAAACGGCGCACCCAACTATTATCGGAAATGTAGCCGGAATTATCCTCAAGAACAAGCTCCACGTCCAGGTCGCTCAGGTCGTCCACCAGCGCCAGCGGATTGACGAGCGAGCTGGTCAGCAGCACCGCCCGTATGTCTTCGTTTTGTGTTGCCCATCCGGTGATGGCGTTTAGTTTCTCGTTTCGGGCTTCCATATTTCGAATGGTTTTCTGCGGCTTGCGACGTGTAATTTCTGAGTACGTCGTCAGAATTATTTTATGCTACTTTTTCTACATCACGAGTCGTTAGCAGGAACAGCGCCTGTCCACCCCTGCCGGAAAGCAACCTGCACAAAACGTTGTGGAGCGTGCAGGTTGCTTCGGGGCCGCCCCATAAAACGTACGAGCGGCCCCTCGCAATGACCCCTTTTTTTAACCAAAAATATTTTCACAGGACTACTTATGCGCACAAAAAATTCAAGAACAATCACTCCTTCATCGCATCTCCACCCGTCGCAAATCAATCGTATTCATAGGGTCGCTCGTGAAGCCGGAAATATTGTTTTGGAGGAAATGATTGAGCCGGTCATAGAACAGCGGAATGACCGGCGCTTCGGACATCGCCAGCGAATCCATTTTCCGGTACAGGTCGTAGCGTTGCGAATCGGGCAGGGTAACGGCCTGTTCATACCAGCGGTCAAACTGCCGGTTGCTGAAGCGCGTATAATTGGGCGGGGCAGGCAGTTTGCTGTAAAAAAAAGCCAGGTAGGTTTCGGCATCCGGGTAATCGGCAATCCACTGTGCGCGAAACATCGGACTTTTGGAAAGGCTCATCTGCTGCCGCAGGATGTTGGGTTGCATCACTTCGGGCCGCGCCCGAATGCCCACTTCGGCCAGTTGATTGGCCACAAACTGCACAATATCGAGGTAGTTATCCGGCGTTTGGATAACGATGGGCGGCAGGTTTTTCCCGCCCGCAAAACCGGCTTCGGCCAGCAGTTGCGCCGCTTTTGGGGGATTATAGGAAAAGGCCCATCCCGGCTCCGCAGAAGCGCCCGGCAGCCCCGGCGGGATAAAGCCGCCCGTGGCCGCCAGCACCAGTCCGTTCCGGAAATACCGGCGTATCTGTTCGCGGTCGATGGCATAGCCAATGGCCTGCCGCACGAGCCGATGGCGCAGCGCCGAGCCGCGTAGTAATGCGTTGGTCGTATCCACCAAGATGCCGAGATATTCGGTGTTGAGATAGCCGCCCTGGCGCAACTGAAAGCGGTTCCGGAATTCGGGCCTCACCATGCCGTCTTTGCGCAGCACGAGGTCTTTAAAAGAGCCGTCAATATTGTTTACAAAATGTAACTTTCCCTGCAAAAACAGCAGAAACTCGGTGGCCTTGTTGTCATAAAAAGAATACTGCACCGCATCCAGATACGGCAATCGTTTTCCGGAAATATCGCGCTCCCAGTAGTGCGGATTGCGGTGCAGAATCAGGGCGCTGCCTTCTTCCCAGGCGGCGTACTGAAACGGGCCGGTGCCGCAGGGATGCCGCCGGAAATCCGCCCCCCATTTCTCCGCCACTTCGCGGGGTACAATCCCGCAATAGGCCATCGAAAGCAGCGCAGGCAGTGGCGCAAACGGCTTTTGCAGGCGAATGACAAACGTGCTGTCGTCGGGCGCAAGGAAAGGCTGCGTGCTATCCACGCGATCGTTAAAAATCCACGCGCCCGAAGAGGCCGTCTTAGGGTTGAGGATGCGGGCGAAAGAATACACCACATCCCGCGCAGTCATACGGCGGCCTTTTTTTTCCGGAAAAGCGTCGTTGTCCTGAAAGAAAACATCGCTTCGCAGATGAAAAGTCCAGGAAAGGCCGTCGCCGGAAGCCTGCCAGTGGGTAGCGAGCGCGGGTTGTAGATTTCCGGAACTGTCCACTTCTACCAGCGTGTTGTAGAGGGCGCGGGCCGTCCAGATGGTATAAAGGTCTTTGGCGTAGGCCGGGTCGAGGCTTTCGAGCGAGCCGGAGGAGAGATTAATCCGGAAAACGGTTCGGGCATCGTTTTCCGCACGCCGATTGCCGCAGCCCAGCGCCAGCAGCACACCCAGAAGCAGCGATACAACGTTTTTCACAAAAGCGAAGTTG
>DDEO01000011.1 GCA_002336725.1 Bacteroidetes bacterium UBA1952
TAAATCCGGCACCGCCGGTGATGAGGATGGTTTGGGGCATTCCGAAAAAAGAGCGTTGCGTACTCTTTTATTTTTTGATGAAAGAAAGTGTTTTCTGCGAATTTCCGCCGGAAATTTTTGCGGCATAAAACCCTGTGGGCAGGGCGCTGATGTCAATATCGGCGGTGTTTTGGAGCGCACTGCCGCTCAGTTTTTGGCACAATTGCATCTTGCCGTTCAGGTCAAAAATACAGAGTTCATACGCAGCGGATTTGGGATGCTCTACGTGCAGGTGCAGTTGCCCGCTTGCCGGGTTGGGGGAGAGTGAAAGTCCTGTAATTTCCGGAATTTCCGCCACTGCGTTTGATACGTCTTCGTTAATCGTAACCACAACGTTGTTGGGCGCGTCGCCGCCGGCGGTGTTGTCGGTATTGACGGCGTTGATGGTCAGGTAAAACTTCACCTGACCGGTACCGGCTGCCGGTGCTGTCCATAAAACTTCCTGCGTGCCAAAGGAAGAAGCAGCCATAAAAACAGAATTGTGTTCTACGAGCGAGAGCGCCCCGGAAGCTACGATACGCGTGCCGGAACCGTTTTGAAAACTGCCTGCCTGTGTGCCGCCCGTGGCCTTCACCGCCGAAAGCTGAAACCCAAAGCCACTTGGCGGAGCAGCCGCCGTACTCGTTCCGCCAATCACCAGTCGATAGGTGGTGCCGGGGGTATATTGGGTGTAAGGGCCGCCACTACCAAAGGCCGCAATCAGCGCCAGCGAAGGGCGGGTCGTTGCCGTATTGGCCGCATGACAGCCGCTGCCGGAGCAGTTGGCCGGGCCGCCCGCGCTGCCTGTCCGGTTGCCCTGCAACCGAAAGGCCGCGCCATCGTGATACGAAGAAAAGACGAGCGCCGCAAAGGGCAGCGAGAGCAGGAAGAGGAGCGGTTTTTTCATAAAAGGGAATAGATTCCCCGCAAAGGAAATAAAAATGCAGTAATTATTTTACTGCATTTTAAAGGTTTCTATAAACTTCGTCGTGAAATTCCCGGCCCGGAAATCCTTGTCGCGCATCAGTTGCTGATGGAACGGAATCGTGGTCTTGATGCCTTCGATGACATACTCGCTCAACGCGCGTTCCATGGTGTTGATGGCTTCTTCCCGCGTTTGGGCGATGGCAATGATTTTGGCAATCATGCTGTCGTAGTAGGGTGGGATGGTGTAGCCGGCGTAAATATGCGAATCCACGCGAACGCCATGACCGCCGGGCGTATGCAGCACGGTGATGGTTCCGGGCGAAGGCCGGAAATCGTTGTACGGGTCTTCGGCGTTGATACGACACTCGATGGCGTGCATATGCGGCTCGTAGTTTTTTCCGGAAATCGGGATGCCCGCCGCGATTTTTATCTGCTCCTTAATCAGGTCGAAGGAAATCACTTCTTCTGTTACACCGTGCTCTACCTGAATGCGGGTGTTCATCTCCATAAAGTAGAAATTCCGATGTTTATCTACCAGAAACTCGATGGTTCCCACGCTTTCGTAGTTGATGGCCGAGGCGGCTTTGATGGCGGCTTCGCCCATGGCCTGACGCAGCTCCGGTGTCATGAAAGGCGAAGGCGATTCTTCCACCAGCTTCTGGTGGCGGCGCTGGATAGAACAGTCGCGCTCGGAGAGGTGGCAGACGTTGCCGTATTGGTCGCCGGCAACCTGAATTTCGATGTGGCGCGGCTCTTCCACAAATTTCTCCATATACACGCCGTCGTTGCCGAAGGATGCGCCCGCTTCGGTTTTGGCGGTGTTGTAATTTTTCTCCAGTTCGTCTTCTGCCCACACCACGCGCATCCCTTTTCCGCCGCCGCCGGCGGTGGCTTTCAGGATAACAGGGTAGCCCATTCCGGCGGCCAGTTTCTTGGCTTCTTCCACGCTTTCGAGCAGGCTCTTGGAGCCGGGAATGCAGGGTACGCCGGCAGCAATCATGGTTTCTTTGGCCGTCATCTTATCGCCCATTTTGCGGATCATCTCCGGCGTGGGACCGATGAATTTGATGTTGTACTGGCCGCAGATTTCGGCAAAGCGGGCGTTCTCGGCCAGGAAGCCATAGCCAGGGTGGATGGCATCGGCATTGGTGATTTCAGCCGCCGCCATGATGTGCGGAATGTTCAGATACGAATCGGTGCTTTGGGCCTTGCCAATGCAAACGGCTTCGTCGGCGAAGCGCACGTGCAGGCTGTCTTTGTCGGCGGTGGAATAAACGGCAACCGTTTTAATGCCCATCTCGCGGCAGGTACGGATGATGCGCAGGGCGATTTCGCCTCGGTTGGCAATCAGAATTTTTTTGAACATACGTTTAATGTGCTAATGTGCCGATAGGCTGATGTGCTGCTCTGAAAATCGTTTTGGGGATAAACAGGAAGGCTTAGGAAGCCGATGGGCTGCTCTGAAAATCGTTTTGGGGATAAACAGGAAGGCTTAGGAAAGCCAATTGGCTAATGTGCCGGTCAAGACGGACTGCTTATTTCGGGTCTTCCTGCTGTTTAGCGGTAAAAATAATCTTGTTGAGCAGTCGGCTCAACTGCCCGATTTTCTCGTTTAAAGAGGCGCAGGGCGGATAGCTCGGAGCAAGCGAGCACAGAAGCAGCCAGAAGGTTGTTTCATCCGCTTCTTTAGCAGCGATTTTCATCTTGTGAATAAAATCCGCTCTGCTTTCGGCGTTTTGGGCTTCAAAGGCGTTTGCGCCGATGGAAGTGCCGCTTTTAAGCAGTTGTCGGCTGATGATAAACTTGCGTTCCTGTTCCAATATCTCGCAGTACGCAACGATATCCAAAGCGAAAGCCAGGGACAGTTTCAGAACAGGGTTTTCGTCAATTTTACTCTGTTGCATCAGATGAATGAGTGTCACTAATCTGTGATCGGCAGACCAGCAATGGATTTTTGTTTGGGATAAAGGAAGGCAATCAGCACATCAGCACATTAAAAGCACATCAGCACATTAAAAGCACATCAGCACATTAAAAGCACATCAGCACATTAAAAGCACATCAGCACATTAAAAGCACATCAGCACATTAAAAGCACATCAGCACATTAAAAGCACATCAGCACATTGGCCAATTAGCACATTAATCAGGCCGGTTCTACGAGGAACAGTGGCTGGTCGTATTCTACCGGCGAGGCATCGTCCACGAGTACCTTCACCACACGACCCGATACTTCGCTTTCGATTTCGTTGAACAGCTTCATGGCCTCGATGATGCACACCACTTGTCCGGCGCGGATTTCGTCGCCAACATTGATAAAAGGCGGCTTATCGGGAGAAGAGCTACGGTAGAACGTACCGATCATCGGCGATTTCACCGTTTGGGAATTTCCGGAAGCGGCAGGCGCAGCAGCAGGTTGGCTGGCCGGAGCGGCGGGCGCAGCAGGAGCAGCGGCTTGCATTTGTGGCATCGGCGCGGCCTGCATCGGCATCTGATACGTTACCGGCGCAGCGGCGGTTTGCTTTTCAATGGTGATTTCAAAGTCGCCGTCTTTAACGCGCACTTTGGTTACCGAAGACGCATCAACGGCTTTAAGAAGCTCCTGGATTTGATTGTATTCCATAGTTGAAAATTTGAAAATGACCCAATGGCCGAAGGAGATGTGCTATTGTGCCGATGTGCAAATGTGCTAAAAGACTCAATAACAAAGCAACGGACAGGAAGAAGAATTTTGGGAAATGAGCCGTCGCCGGGAAGGACTATTCCTGTTTTAGGGACTTCTGAAGGGATTGACCGAATCCGTGCGTCCACCCGTCAGCACATCAGCATATTAGCCTATTGGCACATCAAGGAAGAAATTACTCTTTCACCCGCTCCATATACTTGCCGGTCTTCGAGTCGATGCGAATCAAAGTGCCTTCGTCCACAAAAAGCGGCACGTTTACGGTGGCGCCGGTTTCTACGGTTGCCGGTTTCAGGGTGTTGGTGGCTGTGTCGCCTTTCAGGCCCGGCTCGCTGTATGTTACGCGCAGCACCACGCTCGACGGCAGTTCTACGCTCATCGGCAGCTCGGTGTCGGTGTTGTAGAGTACAAAGCACTCCTGGCCGTCTTTGTAGAGTTCGGGGCGCTCGATATTGGATTCCGGAATAGCAATCTGCTCAAAGGTGTTGTTGTCCATGAGCTGGAAGCCAGATTCATCTTTGTAGAGAAACTGATGCGGGCGCAGTTCTACGCGCACCGGATAAATCGTCTCGCCGGAGTTCCAGGTCTGCTCGATAGAGCGGCCGTTTTCCACGCCTTTGAGCTTGGCCCACACTTTTGCGGCGGCACGGGCGGTTTTGTTTTGTCCAAATTCAACGACGGAATAGAGGTTGCCGTCGAGTTTCAGAATCATTCCATTGCGGATGTCTGCGGTTGTTGCCATGTAGCGGTAATCGGGATAATTTAAAAGCGATTCAGCGGCAAAAGTAGGTTCCCGACGCGCTAAAGGCAAAAAGTAGGGTGGGTTTAATTTCCGGGAAAAAAGTGCCGGCACTGTTGCTTATGCTATTCGAACGTGGGGCGCGTTTCAAGTAGGTAGCCGGGATTTGTTTATACAATTTGTTCTACAATCCGCGGG
>DDEO01000103.1 GCA_002336725.1 Bacteroidetes bacterium UBA1952
AACACAGATAACCGAGATTGCGGGTCAGGCCCGCAATGACGTGTGCTGAAATGGCGCGGCGAAATGTCGGGCGTACTCGTTTTTCCGTCATTTCGGCGAAGCCTCTAATCACCAGACCTGTCAGGTCAAGGCCGCCAGCAGCGGACGCAGACTCCTGACAGGTCTTAATTCGCCAGGTCTTAATCCGCAGGTTTCAATCTGCGCTTTTCGCCTGATTCCAATACCCATCCAGGACTTCCAGCGGCGTGCCGGGCATGGGGTTTCCGTTTTCCCGCGCCATCTGCTCTACAAATTCAAAACGCTTCTTAAACTTCCGGTTGGTAGCCTCCAGCGCCGCCTCCGGGTCGAGGTCCAGAAAGCGGGCGTAATTCACCACCGAAAACAGCAAATCGCCCAGCTCGGCCTGCATTGCCGCTTTGTCGTTTAAAGAAACGGCTTCGTCCAGCTCCTGCAATTCCTCCGACAGCTTCTCGCGCACGTCTTCGGTTCGCTCCCAGTCGAAGCCTGCCTGACGCGCTTTCTCCTGCAACCGCGCCGCCTTGGGCAAAGCCGGAAAAGCTTCCGGAACGCCGGCCAACACACTCTTTTTGCCTTCCTTCAGCTTGAGGGCTTCCCAATTACGTTTTACATCTGCCTCATTCTCCACCCGCACCGAGCCATAAATGTGCGGATGACGCGCCACCAGCTTGTTGCAAACCCGCTCTATCACATCGTCTATACTAAAACGGCCCGCTTCGTTGCCGAGGCGGGCGTAAAAAACAAGGTGCAGCAGCAGATCACCGGCTTCTTCGCAAATACCGCCCCAGTCTTCCTTGTCAATCGCGTCCGCCAGTTCGTAGGTTTCTTCAATCGTAAGCGGACGCAGCGTGTGGATGGTTTGCTTGCGATCCCACGGACACTGGGTGCGCAGGTCGGCAAGAATGGTTTTCAGGCGCTCAAAGGAAGTGGCATAAGGCATAGCCGCAAAGGTAGCCTATGCGTCCGGTGCTTCTTTTTGCCAGATGTCGGCATACACGCTATCCTTTTCGAAAAGACGATGCGCATAAGAACATTGCGGAACAATTTTCAGGTCGTTTTCCCGCGCATAATTCACCACCTGATCCACCAGTTTGCGGCCCAGTTGCTGCCCCTGAAAACCGTCTTCCACCAGCGTGTGATCCAGCGTGATGGTATTCTTTCCGGAAGGATAATAGGAAACCTCGCCTGCTTTTTGGCCGTCTTGATGCGCCGTAAAAAAGCTGTGCTTGCCACCCTGTTTGTGTTGGAAATCCATGGTGTTTAAAAGTGTTTTATAAAAGTAGAAAAATCGTTCGCCAATTGTCCTGCAAATGCCGGTCCGGAGCTGCTCATTTTCCGGAAATTTCCGGAAATTTTTTTATAAAAGGGCTGCAAAGCCCGAATTAAAAAAGCCATTGCTCCGGGAAACAATGGCTTTTTTATAGAGAGGCAGGAATATTTATTTCAACATCGCCTGAATCTCGCGGGCGCGTTGCAGGTGGCGCTCCAACGTGGGCAGCGTTTTGGCGGCGAAAGCCTTGATATCCGGGTCGGCAGCGTTCATCGAAGTCTTGCGGAACATCTCCACATCTTTTTCGTGGTCACTTACCATATGCTCTACATAATGCTTATCGAAATCACTGCCTTTCATAGTAAGCATATCGTTATACATCTTTTGGTTGTCGTTGCTTATCGTAGCCGGCAAGGAGATGTTTTTTTGGGCAGCAAGTGCTTTAAGCTCTTTGTCTGCCTTGGCATGATCTTCGGCCATCATCTTGCCGAAGGCTTTAACCTGAGCATTAAGACCGTTTTTCTGGGCAAGTTCGCCCATCTGTACCTCTGCCATTCCACCATCGGCGGCTTTTACCACAAAATCAGCATCATCTTTTACAGAATTGTCGCTGTTGGGCATATTCATGGTGTTGAGGGAGGAGTCATCGATTTTTTGTTCGTTTTGCTCCTGAGCGATTTCTTTAGAATCGGTTGTGTTGTTGCTACAGGCGGCGAAGGAAAGGCAGGCAGTAGCGGCCAGAACTGAAAAAAGGGTCTTTTTCATAAGAAGGAAATTTAAGCTCAATAGCGGGATAAAATCATGCCATCTGCCGCTGCTCTTAAAAAAGAGAAGTCTGCACGGCATCCGCAACAGGAGCGAAATGAGGCGCTTTTTCTTCGGGCAAAATCCCCTCCTGCACTGCATCGGCAAAGGGGTTGAAGAGCGGTTGCGCCAGATGCGGAGCAGCTATCGCCTGTCCCAGCACGTCGTTTGCCCGTTCAATCACATAACAGGCCATCTCCGGCGCTGAATTTCCGGTATGAACCACAAAATAAGCGGCTTCCAGTCCATCGGTCTCCCAGCTTTTCAGGCGCAGCATCCAGTCTTCGATGCGCTCATAGGTACTCTTCAGACTTCGCGCCGCCACAAAACGGATCAGCACTTTCGGAATCGTAAGGTGCATATGGCACACATCGCGGCGGCCCGGTGTGTCGGTAATCACGGCACCGATGCCCAGGTCGCGGAAGGCTTCCGTCCAGAGGCTCAAGACCGGCTCGCGAAACCATTCGGGATGCCGAAACTCCACGAAATACGTCTGTCCTTGCGGCAGCCCGCCGAGATAACGGTAGAGGTTCTCCTGATTGGCGCGGGTGGGTGCAAAGGCCTCGCTCGTCTGGATGAAAAGCGGGCCGAGGTGCGTGCCAAAACCGGCAATGCTGTCGAGGAAAAGGCCCGTGTCGCGCGTGGGATTGACGAAGTGGCTGTGATGCGAAATGAGTTGCGGGAATTTGGGCAGAAACAGAAATGCGTCGTGGACGGCCTTCGCGGCCCAGCCTTCAATGGTTTCTCTGGGATAAATGCGATAGTGCGTGCCGTTGAACTCGATGCAGCGAAAACGCTGCATATAAGCATCCATAAGCTCGGCTTCGCGGGTGCGGGCAGGGTAGAGGCGGCCCTTCCATTCTTTAACGTTCCACTCGGCCAGCCCTACCTGCAAGCGCATGGGCTGCGCCGATTGCGCGCGGCGGAGCAGCAGGCGGTTTCCGGGCGGGTCGGGCGGCAGGGGGAAGGTTTTTCCTGCCAGTTGATCGGGTTCAAGCCATCCAAAATTCATAGTCTTTAAATAACAATAAACAGTGCTTTTCGTTGGCTGAAAGCGGGCTGTTTTCTGGAAACCCGACGCTTCCTGAAATTAGGCTTCTTGCGAAAGTAGTTTCATGCAGCATCTTCGTTGTTGTGTAGTACTCCCCCAATCTAGATTATTCTGTGTTGTGGAGATGGCGGCTTACCGCTTTTCAGCGGCACAGGCTCCGCCGCCATGACGGATTACGTACGCGGGAAAACCTACGCCTCGCATTTCGCAGCGCCTTCTCCCCACACGTCATTGCGGGCTTGACCCGCAATCTCCATTATCCTGTGTTGTGAAGATGATAGGGGATTTTATAATTAGAACTTTGCGCAGATGGCAACCATAGCAACGATGAAAGTATCACCCGAAAAAGAACAAATAGACTTTCGCAAGAGGTCTATTAATCAACGCGCATCCCGATTTTAGGCAGAATAAGGAACAGCGGCTGGAATGCTTTTATGGCAAGACACTATAAGGCACAAAGGGCGTGTGGATGCGTCATTGGGGCTTTGGGGGAGAATGATTTTCGGAAAATCACGCCCCTCCTCCCGCTCCCGTCTGATGGCGCCACAAGTCGGCGTAGCGCCCGTTTTGCGCCAGCAGTGCCGTGTGCGTTCCCGACTCCACAATTTCGCCATCGTCGAGCACCAGGATTTTATCGAAATCCCAACCCGCATAGAGGCGGTGGGTAATGACGATAACCGTCGTTTCCTGCAAAGCTGTTTTCAGATTGAAGAGAATGCGTTGCTCCGTCTGGGTGTCCACCGCCGAAAGGCTTTCATCGAGCAGCAAGACGGGGGCTTTTTTAAGAATGGCCCGTGCCAGCACCAGCCGCTGTTTCTGCCCGCCGGAGAGCAACACGCCGCGCTCGCCAATCACCGTCTCGTAGCCTTCCGGAAATCCTGCTACATCCTTCGCCAGATCGGCCAGCCGCGCCGCTTCGAGTACCTCCTCGTGCGTGGCTTCTTCGCGGCCAAACTTAATATTGTTATAAAGCGTATCGCTGAACAGGAGTGCTTCCTGCGGGGCATAGGCAATGTTGCGGCGCAGATGGCCCAGGTCGTATTGGGTCAGCGGAATGCCGTCGAGCGCCACCGTGCCGGAAGCAGGGTCATACATCCGCAGCAGCAGTTGCGCAAGGGTGCTTTTGCCGCTGCCCGTGCGCCCAATGATGCATACTTTTTCGCCGGGGAGGAGGTGTAAATTAAAATCCTTCAGTGCTACAATATGGGTATGCGGATATACAAAGCGCACGTTTTCAAAGCGAATATCGCCGTGTATTTCCGGAAATTGAGGCTGCGCCGCATTGGTGATGACCGAAGGCGTGTGCAAAAACTCGTTGATGCGCGCCTGCGAAACCGCCGCCCGCTGTATCATCGAAGCCACCCAGCCCAGCGACGAAATCGGGAACATCAGCAGGTTGAGGTAAATCACAAACTCGGCAATATTGCCCGCCGTGGCCTGCCCCTGAATGGCCAGATAGCCGCCCGCCAGCACTGTCAGCAAAAGGCTGAAACCCACAAACAGCGTGATCGACGGAAACCAGATGCTCTCGGTGAGGGCCAGATTGACGGCGCTTTTCCGGTATTCTTCCGCCGTTTTGGAGAAATAAGAAAGCATGGGCCGCTCCTGTACAAACGATTTGATGACGCGAATGCCGCTGTAGGATTCCTGCGCCGTGGTGGTCAGTTCTGAGAGCTGCGCCTGTATCTTCTCGCTCTTGCGGGCAATGATTTTATTGACAAAATAGATGGCCAGCGCCAGAAAGGGCAGCGGCGCACCCACGAGCAGCGTCAGGCGGGCATCCACACGGCTCATGCCCCAGAAACACAAAATCGTCAGCACCAGCATATTGGTGGTGTACATCAGCGCCGGGCCAGTATACATCCGCACACGGCTCACGTCCTCGGAGATGCGGTTCATCAGGTCGCCGGTGAAGTGGGTCTTATAAAATCCGGCATCGAGTTGTTGATAATGCCGGTAGATGGCGTTTTTCTGCTCATATTCAATGTGGCGACTCATCACAATCAGTGTCTGCCGCATGAAAAACATAAACACGCCCCGCAACAGGGCCAGGCCGAGTAGCAGCAACCCGTTCCAGAGCACAAGGTTGAAAACAGTGCTGCGGGCAGCCTTTTCCAATCCCGAATTCCGGAAAAAATCAAACGAAGAAGCCTCCGCCGTTACGCGGTCGATCACCGTGCGAACGATGACCGGCGGCAGCACGGCAAAAACGTTGGAGATGGTTACAAACAGCAGCCCGAAGAGTAGGTGCCATTTGTATTTATAGAAATAGGGGTTTATCGCAGCAAGGGCCTTCACGGACACAAAGGTCGGGGATGCGCCGGGAGTTGTGCGGTCGAAGGCCCGGAGACAACGACGATCCGCCGCTTTTTCCGGAAATCAGGGCCTGAAATATCAGCACCGGGACGCTCCCTCACTCCAGATACGAGTGATCCAGCAAATACTGCGCAATTTGTTTCACCTGTTCCATTTCCGGAAAATACGGCACCGGCAACTCCACTACTTTGTGGGTATCGGGCAGGCGCAGCCGGCACGATTGCGCATCCGAAACGAGCAGGTCGGCCTCGGCCACACGTCGGCCATCAGGCCTCGTAAACACAAGCGTTTTGTAGGCTTCCCCCTTGTCGAAGAAGCGATGCGCAGTGTATTGGCCCAGCACTTTTCCCTGCCGCATAATCTTGTTTCCTGCAATCATCAGGCCCTGTGTGCCGACAGCAGGCGGGGGCGATCTCCGGGGCTTGTTGTCGTCCCGAAGGAAGTCGTCTACATCCTTTACGATACCCCGCACCGCCTCCCGCACCGGCTGCGGGCCGCGCGCTTCCAGACGCGCCAAACGACGCACGGCTTTGAGGTCGGGCGCTGCGCCGCCCGCCACCATATCATACTGCACCAGCATCTCCGCAAGCGCGTTGGCATACGGAATGGCAGGGGCAATCGGAACCAGCGTGTCCAGTTCGGTGAAATACAGCACAAAGCCTTCGCCCGGCTTCTTTTGCGCCAGCGCAAATTCCTGCCCGGTCAGCGTCTTAAAGGCAAAGCGGGGCGACGAGATGCTCGTGCTGAGCCGCACCATCCGGCAATAAGGCTCGCCATTGCGGTACACGGTGCTGTCTTTCACCGTTGCCTTTTGTGCAAAGGAAGCGGTGGCGGCGCAGCCGATCAACCCCAGCGATAGCAGCAGTTTCTTGTTCATCCGGAATCTGGTTTTAGGATTGCTATAAAACTTGCAGCCCGATACAGAACAGGGCGCGTATTCTTAAAGAACCGCGACCTCAAAGGACTCCATCACCGGGTTGGCCAGCAGCTTGCGGCAGGCTTCCTCGGCGGTGGCTTTGGCCTCTTCGGCAGTAGCGGCTTCCACCTGAAGCGTGATGTGTTTTCCCACGCGCACGTCGGCGATATTGCCCAGGCCCAGGTTGTGCAGGCTGCCCGTTACGGCCTTGCCCTGCGGGTCGAGCAGATCTTTGAGCGGAAGGATGTTGATGCGAACCGTATGTTTCATAAAAAGGTATTTTTCAGAAAGAAGAGGGAGGAAGAAAGGGAGCGGCGCTTAACGCTGTTCCGGCTGCAAAGATGCGCCGCGCGGCGCGAGCAGCGAGAGAACGGCATAGAGCAGGATGGCAAACAGCAGCGTGCCGGCTTTGAGGAAAGGAAGGGCAATCAGCGTGGCCACTATCAGCACGTAGGCCGGCCAGCCTTTTGACGGTTTTTTGAGGTGTTCTGCCGGTTTAAAGAAATGGATTCCGGAAACCATCAGATAGCTTAGCAGGCCAATGAGCAGATACAGCACCCACGGACGCATCAGGGCGTTGGCGAGCGCCGTGGGGCCATAGATGCTCACCAGTGGCAGCGCAGCCACGGCCAGTCCGGCGGCAGGCGTGGGCATTCCCGTAAAGCCCGATTGCGGCGGCGCATTGTTGAACCTTGCCAGACGAAGGGCGGCAAAAACGGCCGGCAGAAAGGCCGGTGCTGTTGCCCAGAGGCTGATGTCCATCGCTTCGGGCTGTCGCATCAGGGCCGTCCAGAGCATTTTGAAGAGCATCATCGAGGGTGCCACGCCAAAGGAGACCACATCGGCCAACGAGTCGAGGTCTTTGCCAATGGGGCTGCTTACGCGCAGGGCGCGGGCCGCCGCGCCGTCGAGCAGGTCGAAGAAGGCAGCGGCGAAGATAAACAGCGTGCCGATCCACGGTTGCTCTATGGCAGGCACTTCTATAAAATGTTCGTAATCGGCGGTAACGCTGAAGTTTTGCGCACCCAATACCATTGCGATGGCACAGCAGCCGCAGAACAGATTGGCAAGAGTTAGCAGATTGGGGAGATGGCGCATGAGAGGGGCCAAAATTAAAGCAGAAAGCCGCCTGTCGCCGGAACGGTTTTCCGGAAGCAATCTGCCGGTCGTGGCTTTGGAAGGAAATTCCTTGCGGGCAGGAGCGTGTCCTACATCAGAAAAAGCCCTTACCAGACAAGTGGTTAAGGGCTTTTTCCTGAAAACAGAGGCGTTATTTAGCTCGCCTTGGGTTCCGGAACAACGAGGCGGAAACCGTTGCCGTGGATGTTCACGATTTCTACCGTCGGGTCGAGGCGCAGGTATTTGCGCAGTTTGGCGATATAAACGTCCATCGAGCGGCCGTTGAAATAGGTGTCAGATCCCCAGATGCGTTTCAGGGCAGATTCGCGGGGCAGCAGGTCGTTTTTGTATTCGGCCAGCATCGTCAGCAGCTCGCTTTCCTTGGGCGAAAGGGTGAAGCTCTCGCCGCCGATTTGGAGATTGCGCAGGCGGGAGTTGAATTTGAAATTGCCCAGGTTCCACTCCGTTACGGCGTGTTTTTTCTCTTCCAGCTCATTGTTGCGCTTCAGCACCACCCGGATTTTATGGAGCAGGATTTCCGAGTCGAAAGGCTTGGTGATGTAGTCGTCAGCGCCCAGTTTGTATCCGCGCATGATGTCTTCCTTCATGCCTCTGGCCGACAGGAAGAAGAGCGGAACGTCGGGGTCCACATTGCGGATTTCCTCGGCCAGCGTGAAGCCGTCCATATTGGGCATCATCACATCGAGCAGGCAGATGTCAAATTTTTTGCGGCGGAAGGCAGCCAGCCCCAGAATGCCGTCGCGGGCGAGTTCTACTTCATAGTCGTTCAGCTCTAAGTAGTTTTTGAGTACCTGTCCCAAAGAAGCGTCGTCTTCTACGAGCAGAATCTGGTTTTTTTCGTTTTCCATAAGAGTTGGAGATGCGTGTTAAAGTTGGAAACAAATAAAGGCTGGAAATTCCCAAAAATCAAGCCCGTTTTCCGGAAATCGGTCAGGCCCGCGCGGTAACTGCCCCGGCCCCGCTGCCTGCAAGTTACTCTTCCGCGCCGGTCGGAAGCCATTTTGAGAATCGCTCTTTTAAAAAATCCTAAAAAAACAGGCCCTCTTTTTCATTTTTTGCTGGAATTCGGCATCCGTCGCCCCTTAATCCCCCAAAGGGGGAAACTCCCCCGCGACTACCCCATCAATCTTCATAACTCTTGATGAATGCGCCTCTTGACGCGTTCCTACATGGCGGCGGAGCCTGTGCCGCTGAAAAGCGGTAAGCCGCCATCTCCACAACACAGATAATCGAGATTGCGGGTCAGGCCCGCAATGACGTGTGCTGAATGAGTGCTGGGAAATGTAAGGCGTACTCGTTTTTTCACATACGTCATCCCGCATACGTCATCCGGCGCACGTCTTTCCGCGTACGTAATCCGGCGTACGTCTTCCTGCGTACGTAANNGGCCTTGAGCCGCCATCTCCATAATGCGGGTTGTCGGTATTAAGGGGCAAGCTCGCCATCTCCACAACACAAGATAATGGAGATTGGGGGCGTACTACACAGCAACGAAAATGCTGCATGAAACGACTTTCGCAAGAAGCCTATCAACCTTCATCAACCAACCTTCATCAACCAACCTTCATCAACAACTATCAACCTTCATCAACAATCATCAACCCTCATCAACCTTCATCAACCTTCAACAACAACCAACGCCATCAGAACCGTGGACACGCAAACTTGCTATCGCGCAGGTCTTTTTTGTAATGCCCCTGATACACCAATGCCATCTCGAAGGCACCGCGCCCGTTGTTGGCCGTTTTCAGGGAAGAAAGGGTATAATCATAAGACGAAGTGATGCGCACATCGCCCCATTGATAGCCCGCCACGCCTACCACGGCATCGCCCCAGCGGTGGAAAGCGCCCACGATAAACGATCCTGCTGCTGCGTCGCCGCCAATCCGAAATTGCGCCAGCGTGCCATAAAGCCCTTCCCAGGCCGATTGCTGCGTGGTGAAATACACCGAAGGTGTCAGAATCACCGTCGGGCTTATCCGGATAATGGCTTCGGCATTGCCCGTAGAACGCAGCCCTACTTTATGGCTCGTGCCGTAGAACGTCTCGACCGGCTGATTGAGGTGTCCGACACCGCCGCCGATTTTCAGGTAAAAGTTTTCGTTCGGAAAAAAAGCATAGTTTAGCCCCAGCCCAAGGTCGGTGTAGCCGGTCTGCCGCACGTCTGCCGGTTCGCCGCTTTTGAGGGCGTTGTCAAACTGAAAGCCATCCCATTGCTGATCGAAGGTGAGCTGGGAGAAATCGACCCGGCGCTGCACGATGCCCGCCGAAGCGCCCAGCGAAATCATTTGCTTGTCGCCCACCTGAAGGTGATAGGCCACAAACAAATCGCCACGCGTCTGCTCGAGTTGGCCGGCACCGGCGCGGTCGGTCCAGAAAGCGCCGCCCACGCCCAGCCAGTTGGAGCCTTCGATGCCGCGCAGCAGCTGCGCTTCGCCAAAAGCCGAAACCGTGGTGTAGGGAACCGGAATGGAAGCCCATTGTTGCCGGTATTGTGCACCCACACGGTAGCTCGCGTCGGGCAGCAGCGCCGTGTTGGCCGGGTTGGCCAGCAGGGGCGCGTTCCAGTATTGCGAGAAGTGAATGCCCTGTGCATGGCTGTTCGCCGCCGACCCCGCGATAGCCAATAAACAAAAAAGGAGCCGTTTTTTCATTAGCGTAATAGGGTTATATGTCCGCTTTTGTTTAGAGTGCTGCCGTCGATAAAACTGGCCGTCAGCGTGTAGGCATAGGCATCTGCCTCCTGCGGCTTGCCGTTCCAGGTTCCATCCCAGCCTTTCTTCTGATCAGAAGTCTCAAATATCAGTTGTCCCCAGCGGTTGTAGAGGCGAAAGGTAAAAGTTTCTATGGCCGCACCCCGCACATACAGAATATCGTTCTGGCCATCGCCGTTGGGCGAAAAGGCGCTGGGCACGTCGGCGGCAATGCGTACATCGGCCACGACATCCCGGCAAAGCGTATCGAGGCAGCCCTCGCGGGAGATGGCCGTCAGGCAGACCTTATAAGTGCCACTGCGTTTGTAGAAATGTTCGGGGTTCTCGGAAGTGGAGATGCCGCCGTCGCCAAAGGCCCAGCGGTAGTGGTCGGCATCGCTCGACTGATTCACGAATTGAATCGGCACGTTGGGTTCCGGAATAATCGGTGTGTAGTCGAAACGGGCAACGGGCTGACGCAGGATGGTAATGCTGCGGCGCACTGTGTCGGCTTTATTACAGGCAGCCGGGTTGGCGGCGATGAGCGTAACGGTGTAGCGGCCTGCCTGCCGATAGATATGGAAGGGCGCAATCTGCGATGCGGTGTCGCCGTCGCCGAAATTCCAGTAGATACTGGTAGCATTGGTCGTATTGCTCTGAAACTGCAACCCACCCGCGTCCAGGCACAGCGAATCGGGCGATTTAAAGGCCGCGCTCACCAACTGCGAACGGAGTGTAACCGTCTGGAAAAACGTATCGGGCGAGTTGCAGGCTGCCGGGTCGCTCACAAGCAGCCGGATGATATAAGTGCCGGTGTCGGCATAGACGTGCGAGAGCGGGTTGCGCACCGCCGAACCGCTGCCATCGCCGAAATCCCAGCTAAAACTGGCCCCGCTGCCGGGCGTAACAACATTATTGGCGAGGCCCACCGTATAAGGCACACACGAACTGGTTACCTGCGCCGTAAAATCTCCGGTAATGGCGTTGCTGTCCACCCGAATGGTAACATAAGCCGTGTCGCGTTCGCGGCAGGCAACCAGATTGGCGGCGATGAGGCGGGCGCGAAAGGTGCCGGGGCGGGTGTAGATGTGGCGCGGATTCCGGGCAGTGTCTATCGGGCTGCCATCGCCAAAATCCCATTGAAAGACGGCACCATTGATGCTGTTATTCACAAACGCAACATCGAGTGGGGGACAGCCACTGCTGGCGGGCGTGGCGTTGGCGGCAGCCTTTACCGAGCCGAGTTCAAAGGCGATTTTAAGGGCAATTAAATTGCAATTCCGCCTCGATTGGTTGGTGGTGCTGTAAGCGCCCTGCGTGGTAGGGAAACTACTCCTGCCGCAGCCCGCACAAATGGCCTGATACACGACACCATTTTTATCAAATCGGCTGGTGCCGCCGTCCACGTGCTCATCCACGCCCGCCTGCCCGCGATAGGTGCCATAGAGCAACGCACCGGCGTTCTTGCTCAAAACGATAAAATAAAAATCCTGATTGTCGGTCGTGGGCTGGATGGCTCCCGGCGTAATCGGCATATTGGTCATGGGCGAAGCAAATGGGTTGTAGCCAAAAAGGCTGCCGCCCCAGCCGCTGAGGTAGATGTTGCCGCAGGTATCTACCAGAAAAGCCACCGGCGAGATGTTAGGCCCCGTCTGCGGGCCGTTGCCAATCACGGTAGAGACTGTATTGCCCTGCAACAGGCTGTCCATCTGCAGGATAAACTGATTGGAACCGGGATTGCTATACACACCGGGCGTTACCGGAAAAGTGCCGCCGAGCGTTTGCCCCATCAGATACACTTTGTTGTCGTAATCCGTCTGCAGGCCAAAGACCTGGTCATAGTCATTGCGCCCGATAAAGCTGCCGCCGACCGCCGGATACGAGCCGCTGTTCCGGAAACGCAGCACAAAGCCATCGGCCCGCCCGCCCTGATAGTTGCTCTGATAACCGCCCGCCGGCATCGGGAAATCGGTGCTGTTGGTGCCGCCGCCCACATATAAAAACTGCTGCGCAGTATCGAGCGCGAGTACATAGGCCGCATCCATCCCGGAACCACCGTAGTAGGTGCTCCACAGCAGGCCGGAGAGGTTGCTGTTAAATTTAAAAATGACACCGTCCTGCACACCGGAGAGGGCGTTTTGCGTGGCATTCACCGTCGGGAAATCCGTCGATTGCGTGTTAGCGGCTACATACACATTTCCGGCCTTGTCGGCGATGATTTCGCTGCGGGCATCATCGCCGTAGTTATACATCAGCGAGGAGGTGCCATTGGGCGGCGTGGCCTGCACATTAACACCATCGGCACCGCTGCCGCCGATAAAAGTAGAGCCGAGCAGCGCCGTTCCCGCCGGGTTAAATTTGGTAACCACAATATCGGATACGCCGTTGAAGCTGTTGTCGTAGCTGCCGGCGAGCGTGGGATAATTGCTCGAATAGGTGCGCCCGGCGACAAACAGATTTCCGGCAGAATCGACCACCATGCTGTGCGGTTGCTCATTGTTGGAGCCGCCGAGATAGGTTCCATAAATCAGCGTATTTCCGGCGGCGTTAAACTTACTGATGGCGATATCACAGGGATAGGTGCTATACAGGTTCGACATACCGGCGTTGGTGGAGCCGCCGCCATAGGTAGCCTGAAAAGCGCCGGTAGTCGTAGGATAAGATTCGCCAGGCTCCTGATTGACGATGCCGCCGGCATAGAAATTCCCAAAATCGTCGTAGGTGGCCGTGAAGCCCCAGCTATCGGCGGTTGCGCCGCTGAAGGTGGCAAACACCACGGTCGGGTCTATCACGAGGGGCAAATTCCGGTCATAGCCTTCGGGGAAGTCGAAACGCACCCTATTTCCGGAAACGCCATAGACGCAGCGCAGGGGTTTGCGCCCGTTGGCGGTGGTTTGCCAGGCGATGGGGGCTTGCTCGGTTACGGCACCGAGGCTTGTTTTCACCAGCAGCGCGCCTTTTTTATTCAATTCCAAGCCATCCACGCCTTCATATCGCAGTTGGATAACCGAAGGGTCGGCGCCGGCAGCAAGGTGAAAGCTGTATTTAAAATGCTCTTGCTCAAAACCGGCTTGCAGGTCAATATTTTTATAGAGATTTTTATACACCACGCCCGCTGCCGGATGAATGCCGGTTTTCCAGCGGCTGCTATCAGCGCCGAGGAAATAATTGTAGTAATGCGATTGGGGCTCTTGCGGCTGCAATTCCGGTGCGGGAGCCGCGCCTAGAAATTGAACCTTCCAGGCATGGGCCGGCACGTTTTCGGGCAGGGGCTTTCGGTCGTGCTTGTGAGGCGCTTCGCCGAGCTTCGCCATCGAATAGGTGAAGGCATTTTCTTCCAGAAACACCGCCGTTCCGCGATGCACTTTGGCGCGGTAGCGAAAATCTCCGGCCCATTGCCCATGGTTTTCCACAAATTCGCCTGCCGACTGCCCATAGCTGCGCGTCGCCGATAAAAAGAGCAGCAGGCACAGAAGCCGCAAAGGGTGGAGTGATACCGCCATAGGATGAAAAATCTATGTAGCGGAAAAGGTAGGCATTATTTCCGGAAATGCGGGACAAAAAAATGCCTGTTACGTTAATGTAACAGGCATCTCTGCGTTGGCGTTGTGCCGCAGAAGGGGCGAATCTAAACAGATTAGATGCGCTTTACGTTGATGGCGTTCGGGCCTTTGCGTCCTTCTTTGGTTTCAAACGATACGCGCTCGTTTTCACGAATTTGGTCAACGACGCCTGTGGCGTGAACAAAAATGTCTTCGCTGCCGTCGTCTGGCTTAATAAAGCCGAAGCCCTTCTCTGTGTTGAAGAACTTTACTACTCCTTCTTGCATGGTACTTTGGGGATGATGGGGGTAATGAATGAGCGCCGAAGGTAAGGCATTCTTACATTTTTTAAAATTATTTCTTCTTTCGGGAAGAAATTTTGGAGGGAATTATTTCTGCCCGGCGCGTGTTGGAACACGGATAAAACGGATGACCGGCACGGATTCACACGGATGTAGGTCGCATCAACAAATCATCAAACTTTAGAACGCGCCAAGAGGCGCGTTCCTACAAACCTTCATCAACAACCATCAACCCCATCAACAACCATCAACAACAATTAACAGGGCCGCCACATAGGGCGGCCCCTACTGCCATCAATAACAACCGCCAATAATCCGCTCCTGACTATCTTGCAAACCTCGTGGGGTTTCTGTATCCGCTTTTTCTGCTCGCCGGGCTGGCCGTCGCCATTCCCATTGCCATTCACCTCTTTGACCTGCGCCGCTTTCGCCGCGTGGTGTTTCCGGCTACGCGCTTTTTAAAGGAATCGGTGCTGCGCTCCCAACGCCAAAGCCGCATCCGCGAACGGTTGCTGCTCTTGTTGCGCTGCCTCTTTGTGCTGGCCCTTGTGCTGGCTTTTGCGCAGCCGCTCTGGAATCGCAATGCGCCCCAAGATGCCCGCTCGCTGCAGGTGGTGGTGCTGGATAACAACCCCGCTACCGGCGCACGCCAAAAGGGCCGCATGGTGCTGGAAAACGGTAAAGACCTCGCCCGCCAAATCGTTCGCAGCGGCACCGAAAAAACCTATCTGCTCTTCGCTGACGGCCCTTATAGCTACGCGCCGCTGAGCCGCGAAACCGCCGATGCCGCCCTGGCCGACGCACGCCCCGCCGCCGGTAGCAAAAAAAGCGCCGACCTGCTCGCCGCCATTCAGGGCATGATGACCGAAGAGGGCGCTACGGCTGCCGATGTGTGGTGGCTTTCTTCTTTTCCCAAATCCCAATTTGAGCTGCATCCCGAAGCGTCGCTGCTCAAAGGCATTCGCCTGCATGGCATAAACCTGCCCGCCGGAAACGCCGAAAACACCTGGATAGATACCGCCTTTGTGCTGCCCGCCGCCGACCCGTCTGCCGAGTCTAAAGTGGTGGTTAAAAGCCGCAGCACGCTGAAAAATCCGCCCGCCGATGCGGCCATTCGCCTCACCGCCAACGACCGTTTTCAGAGCGCCGCCGCCACGGCCCGCTGGGCCGAAGGCACACGGGTGGACACGCTGGCTTTTGGCGGGCAAAACAGCCTCTGGCAAAAACTGCAAATCACGATTGCCGACGGCGTAGGCCCTTCGTTTGACGATACCTTCCGCATTGCTGTTCGCCCCGAAAAGCCGCTGCCGGTGCTGGTTTTGCAGGATGGGCCGCCAAGTCCGTATGTGCGCACGGCGCACGGCGCTTCGGGCCGGTTTGAAGTAACCGAGCAGCCGCTCGGCAGTGCGGTTTCAACGCCGGAAAAATATGCGCTGATTCTTTTCAGCGGCCTTCGTTCGCTGCCCGCCGCCACGGTAGCGGCCCTGCGCCCGGCGATGAATCGCGGCGTGCCGATGATTGTTTTTCCGCAAAAAACAACCGATTTCAAAACCCTGGAAGAAAGCCTGCGCCAACTGGTGGACATCCGCATTTCCGGAATTGACACGGCGCTGCAAACCGCCGCCGCGCTGCAATCCGAAAACCCGCTCATCACCGAGATTTTTGAAGCCACGCCGCCCGATATGGAACTGCCTGCCGCCGGCTGGCACTACCGTGTGCAGGCCGGTTTTGGTGCACAGGCGCAGTCTATTCTTTCCTTCCGCAACGGCGACCCGCTGCTGGCCGAATACTACACCGGCAGCGGCAAACTCTATTTCCTTACGACCTCGGTGGATGCCGGTTCCGGCTCTTTTGGTCGCTCCTATTTCTTTGCGCCCATGCTCCACGCCGTGGCCGTTTCGGCGACGGGCGCAGCGGCGCTGGCCTACACGGCGGGCAGCGGAAGGAGCATTTTTATCCCCCGCGCCAAAGAAGCGGGTGGCCGCGAAGTGGTGAAGATGAGCGGCGAGGGCGTTGAAGCCGTTCCGCTGCAAAAAAGCGCGGTTGGCGGCATTGAAATCTACCCCGACGGCGCGGTGTCGCAGGCCGGTTTTTACACGCTTTCGGGCGCAGGAGCCGATACGGTGTTGCTGGCCCTGAATGCAAGTCGGCAGGAGAGCCGCGCCGACAACTGGACGGCGGCGCAACTGCGCGAAGGCTGGCCGGGCAAGGGCGCGGAGTGGCTGCTGCCC
>DDEO01000029.1 GCA_002336725.1 Bacteroidetes bacterium UBA1952
CCCAACGGCGCGGGCAAGTCCACGACCGTAAAAATCCTCACCGGCCTGCTGCCCGACTTTGCCGGCGAAGCCATTGTGGCGGGTTACGACGTACGCACCCAGCCTTTGGAAGTAAAGCGCCGCATCGGCTACGTTCCCGAAGTGGCCGAACTCTACGACCTGCTCACGCCGCACGAATACCTGCACTTTGTGGGTGCACTCCAGGATATGAATAAGGCGCTGATAGACGAGCGGATGACCAAAATGCTCATCGCTTTCGGCATTGGCGATAATATCCATCAGCGCATGGATACTTTTAGCAAAGGGATGCGCCAGAAAGTGCTGCTCACTGCCGGGCTGCTCCACAACCCCGAAATCATCATCCTCGACGAGCCGCTTTCCGGGCTTGATGCCAACGCGGTGATTGTGGTAAAACAGCTTTTGCAGGTGCTCAAATCGGAAGGCAAAACCATTTTCTACTGCTCCCACATGATGGATGTGGTGGAAAAAGTGAGCGATCGCATCGTGCTGATCAACGGTGGACAAATTATCGCCGACGGCACAATTGAAGGCCTGCGACAGGGCGGCAACGCCTCGCTCGAAGAACTCTTCGCACAACTCACACTTTCCGGAAATGCCGACGCGCAGGCCGCCGATATCGCCTCGGCGCTGCGGTGATGTTTCATGTTTCATGTTTNNTCATGTTTCATGTTTCATGGGTCGTAATGGAACGCGGATGACGCGGATGATACGGATTTACACAGATTTTCCGGAAATTCATCAACAACAATCAACCCTCATCAACCCTTATCAACCCTCATCAACCCTTATCAACAACAATCAACTCTCATCAACTCTTATCAACAACAATCAACCTCATCAACAACAATCAACCTCATCAACTCTCATCAACAACAATCAACCTCATCAACAACAATCAACCCTCATCAACCCTCATCAACAACAATCAACCTCATCAACAACAATCAACCTCATCAACCCCTAACTCCTAACGGTTATGTCCGCTTTTCTGCTCTGGCTGTGTATGTTGCCCTCGCGGCTCTGGGCTTCTATGGGGGCCGATGTAGCGCAGTTGCGCGCCTTGTTGCGGGTGCGGTTGATGCTCGACAACCGGCGGCCCGCGACACTCGGGCGGAATGCCAAAAAATCCGGAAAATACCGCCTCTGGCTGATGACGGCAGTCTCGGCTTTTACGGGCCTGCTCTACGTCTTTCCGCTCTTTGCGTTTAAAGACCTCATTGCCGGCTGGACGATTTACTACACCGCCTTTGGCTTCCTGTACGTCTTCACCCTCATCACCGACCTGACGAACGTGCTGCTCGACACGCGGGAGAAATATATTGTGCAGACACGCCCCGTGAACGACCGGACGATTTTATTGGCGCGGCTGCTGCATCTGTTTTCTTATCTGTTTCGCACGGCACTGCCGATGTCGCTGGGCGGGTGGGGCGCGGCTATCTATTACTCCGGCTGGAAGGGCGCACTGTGGTTTCCGGTAACGATTCTGCTGCTGTTGATGATGGTGGTTTTCGTTGTCAATCTGTTTTATCTCGCCTTGCTGCGCTTTGTAAAACCGGCAAAGTTTTCGGCGTTGCTCAGCTATTTTCAGATTGCCTTTGCCATTATCCTCTTCGCGAGCTATCAGTTTCTGCCGCGTCTTTTTGGCAGCGACGTACCCGCGCAGTTGGATATGACGCAATACGGCATTGCACGGATTTTTCCGGCCTACTGGCTGGCGGCTTCCTGGGGCTGGATGGGCGTTCCTGTAAAACTCGCCGGTGCTACGCTGACGGGCATTCTGGCATTCGCGCTGCCGCTCTTCTGTCTTTTCATCCTGATACGCGTGCTGGCACCGCAGTTTGCCCGTCGGCTGGCGCTGCTCGATATTGGCAACGAAGCGGGCGAAGCGCACCCAAAGGCCATTCGTAACCAAAGCCAAAAGCCGCTGGGTGCACGGCTGGCAACGCTCCTGACGCGCAGCGGAGCCGGAGAGGCGGGTTTTTTGCTCAGTTGGTCGCTCACTACGCGCAGCCGCTCGTTCCGGATGCGGATGATTACCTCGCTGGCCTATCTGCCGGTCTATTTTGTGTATCTCGTCTCCTCGTCGCGCGATTCGGTGAGCGGCACACTGCGGGATTTGCCCAACACCAACAAATATCTCGTGCTGCTTTATATGGTGTCTTTTGTGGTGATGCAGTCGGTGTCTTTTCTGGCGATGAGCGATGCCTACAAGGCGGCCTGGGTCTATCGCACCACGCCGGTAGAAAATCCGGGCGCGATTGTACTCGGCGGCATCACGGCGGTGTGGGTGAAATACATTTTCCCTTTCTTCCTGGCCATCAGCGCGGTGGTGTTGGGTATTTGGGGATTGCATACGCTGCCCGACATCCTGCTGGCGGCCTGCAACATTCTTGTCTTCGGATTGCTGGGGCTGCGGCTGGGCAATTTCTACCTGCCTTTTTCGTTGCCGGAGAAAGCCGAAGCCAATCGCGGCGCGAAGAATGTTGTCCGCATTTTCTTTGCCTTTTTAGTTCCGGTGGCGCTCGGTGCGCTGCATTATCTGGCGCTGAAACTGCTTTGGCTTAAGCTGCTTTTTCTGGCACTTTCCGGAATTTTTCTCTGGCTGCTGTGGACGAGTCTGAAAGAAAAAAGCTGGGCATTTCTGGATAGAAGCTATCGCAATATGGACATCTGACGGTCGTGGTAGCGGCTGAAGAAAAGCAGGAAGCACGATGCGCCGATTGCCGCGAAAAGCATATCCGACTGCGTGTCCCAGGCATAGCCCTGCGTTCCCAAAAACGCCTCTGCCGACTCGCCGGTAGCCATAGCCACGCCCCATTCCAGCAACTCGTAGCCCGCCGAAATCAACATACAAACCGAAAGACTCAGAAAGCCGAGCCAGCCGCGTCGGATGACGATTTTTTTTCGGAAAAGCACTTCCCGAACGATGGCCGCCGGCACGAATCCCTGCGCGAAATGGCCCAGCTTGTCGTAGTTGTTGCGCGATTGATGAAAAAGCTCCTGTACCCAGTAGCCGAGCGGCACTTCGGCATAGGTGTAGTGTCCGCCCAAAACCAGAATCAGCGCATGAAACCAGATAAGCGCATAAACAAAAAACGTGAAGCGGAATTTCCGGAAAGTAAGCAGCAAAACGGCCAACCCGAGGAGCGCGGGGAGTACTTCCAGCAACCAGGTAAAATAATCGTGCGGGTGGATGGCCGAAAGGCCCAACAACAGCAGAAAAGAGAAAAGCAGTGCGCGGTATTTGTTCATAAGTAGCTCCCTGAAATTAGTTT
>DDEO01000181.1 GCA_002336725.1 Bacteroidetes bacterium UBA1952
CCGCACCTGCCTCGTAGAGGGGAGCAAAGGCTCCGAGAAAGACCCGCGCCCGATGCCCAAACTCGTGGCCTCATGCCGCACCGGCGTGATGGACGGTATGGAGGTGAAATCCATGACCAGCGAAAAAGTGCTCGATGCCCGCAAAGGCGTTACCGAGTTTCTGCTGCTCAATCATCCGCTCGACTGCCCGGTGTGCGACCAGGCGGGCGAATGCCATCTGCAAGACCTGAGCTATGAACATGGCGATGCCGGAACACGCTTTGAATTTCCCCGACGTACATTTCCTAAGGAAGACCTCGGCCCCTATATCCAGCTCCACATGAACCGCTGCATCATGTGCTATCGCTGTGTTTATACGGCCCAGCAACTCACGGGCCGGCGCGAACATGGCGTGCTCGACCGGGGCGACCATTCGGCGATTTCTACCTGTATCGGAAAGGCGCTCGACAACGAGTTTATCGGTAATGTGATCGATGTATGCCCCGTGGGCGCACTCACCGACCGCACCTTCCGGTTTAAAAACCGCGTGTGGTTCACCAAGCCGCTCGATGCACACCGCGACTGCCCGACCTGTTCCGGAAAAGTACGCCTGTGGATGCGCGGCGACGAGGTGTTCCGCGTAACGGCGCGTAAAGACCAGTGGGGCGAGGTGGAGGAATGGATTTGCAATACCTGCCGCTTTGACAAGAAATCAACCGCCGACTGGGTCATCGAAGGACCGAGCACCGTCAATCGACACAGCGTGATTTCGCAGGGCCACTACAAGGGCGTGGCCAAGCCCAGCCAGGTGCAGAATCTGATGCCGGAAATTATGGGCCGAGACCCGAAGTTTATGCTTCAAATCCACGACGTGAGCGACGTAAACCGCCCGCAGGTGGACCTCAGCGAAATTGAAGGCCCGGCGCACGGCAACAACTTCCTGCCCAACCTGCATACGGATGATGTGTAAGCGTCTATTGAGTTAATCTCCCCAAAAAATCTGCCATGACGGCTCCTGTTCTCTCAACAATCCCTGATTATTCCGGAATAAGCGCAGAACGGCAGGCGCTCTTAAAAAGGCTTTCCGAGGCCCGGAACAATCCAAAAACGTTGGAGTCGGGGCTTTTCAACCGGGCGTTGAGTGCTGAAATGCTAATGCATCGGCGCTGTTGAATCTGGCCCGGCTGGAGTTTTAGCCGTTATCGGAAGATGCGCAATATGCAGGAATATTTTTTTGATAAGAACACGCGCCGTACTTCCGCTTCTCCGAGATTGATGAATTTTTCTATTGGGAAATCAATTTTAGAAGATAACAAAAGTCTCCCGGCTTTACCTGATGCCTCCTTCCCTGCCGTGATTCTTTAGCCGCCGCTCCTTCCAATGGTTTTAAAACTACTCAAATATCTCTTCGCCCTTCCCCTGGGCCTCGTCGGTGGCGCAACAGCCGGAACGCTTTTCGACGTGTTCTTCGCCCGGATGATTGAAGGTTCCAAAACCATTACCGGCCTTGACTGGCTGGATGTTCGCTTCGATCAGCATCTGACGAAAGCCCTCTGGGCCGGTATCATCTGGACGGTGCTTACCAACCTGACACTGGGCTTTATCATTGGCCGGCTGATACCTTATCAAAAGGTGCTTTCCATCCTCCTTTCGGTGCTTGGTTCGTTGCTGGTTATTGCCGTTATCGTATGGGCAACATACCGCTGGATGGATTGGGATTTGGCATTGCTGCTCGGCTTATTGGGCGTTGTAGGGCTGGGAGCCAGTGTAAGCGGGGCCAGTCTGGGGCGCCATCAGGTTCCGGAAATGCTGGGCGACAATCAGAACGGCTATAAGTTTTAATATCCACAGGCCTTGCCTTTTTGCTTTATACCTTTGCACCCGCTATGCTTTTAATGATTGAATGGGCCTTTGTGCTCGAAAAGCTTATCCTGATAACCATTATTCTGCTCGGTTCGCTGGGCGTGGCCATGTATGCCACCTGGGGCGAACGCAAGGTAGCCGCCGTGATGCAAGACCGCGTTGGCCCCAACCGCGCCGGGCCATTCGGCCTTTTTCAGCCGCTGGCCGACGGTGTGAAGCTGTTTATGAAAGAAGAAATCGTTCCCGATTCTTCTACCCGTTTTCTGTTTATCCTCGGCCCCGGCCTGGCGATGCTCACGGCCACGATGACAAGCGCCATCCTACCCTGGGGGCCGGATTATATTGCCGAAGGCGGACGCGTCATTTCTTTACAGGTAGCCGATATTAACATAGGCATTCTATACCTGTTTGGCGTTGTTAGCCTGGGCGTTTATGGGGTAATGCTCGGCGGCTGGGCGTCTAATAATAAATTCTCTTTGCTGTCGAGTGTGCGGGCTGCCTCGCAGGCCATTTCCTACGAACTGGCGATGGGTCTTTCGCTTATTGCCCTGCTGATGCTCACCGGCAGCCTGAGCTTGCGCGATATCGTGGCCCAGCAACACGGATTCTGGCAGGACGGCTATTTCACCTGGAACGTCTTTAAGCAGCCGCTGGGTTTTGTCATCTTTTTTATCTGCGCCACTGCCGAGCTGAACCGTGCGCCCTTTGACCTGGCCGAAGCCGAAAACGAGCTGAACATGGGCTACCACCAGGAATATTCGTCTATGAAGCTGGGCTTCTATCTCTTTGCCGAATACATCAACCTGTTTATCTCCAGTGCCTTTCTGGCGACGCTGTATTTCGGTGGCTACAACTTCCCGTTCATGGACAACGTGGCGGCAAGTGTTCCGCAATGGATTTTTGTAGCCATCTGCGTACTGGTGCTACTGCTCAAAACAATCGGTTTCGTATTGTTCTTTATGGCCATCCGCTGGACGCTGCCCCGCTTCCGCTATGATCAGTTGATGAACCTGGGCTGGAAAAAACTCATCCCGCTGGCGCTGATTAATATGCTGATTACCGGCGCGGTAATTTTGTTTTTTTTCAATAAATAAGGGCTTGGGGCCGCGCTGCTTAAAAGTAAAGTATAAGAAACCCAAACTTCAGGAACTCGCCAACTCTTCCTGGCACTGTTCAATGTCCGGTTTTCCGGAAATTTGTAGCGGTTCCTGAAGCCGAAGGCTCCAACCCCGCCAGCGGCGGATTCCAACATTCTCCAACGGCGAAGCGTCCAACTAGTACCGCCATGCTCACCATCGACCAAATTCAGCAAACGGTGGCGGCTTATTTTAAGGATAAGCCGGTCAAAAAGGTGTGGCTGTTTGGCTCGTATGCGCGGGGAGAGGCGACGGAAGACAGCGATGTAGATTTGCTGGTGCGCTACAATGATGCTCCAAAGCGCGTTTCATTTTTTGATATTCTGAAGATGGGCGAAGAGCTAAAGGCGCTGTTGCAGAAAGAGGTTCAGTTTGCAGAAGAAGGACGCGTCTATCGTCCGTTTTGGGAGTCCATTCATAAAGACCTTAAACCCATTTATGAAAGCGTATGAAAACAGATAGCGCACTGCTGCTGTTTTTAATAGCACAGATAGAAAAACTGGAACGCTTTACCGCCGGGAAATCGGAAGCCGATTTTCTGGCCGACGAAGTACTTCAGGAAGCCTGTATTTCTGTTATCGTAAGCCTCGGTGAATATACGCAGCGGCTCAGCCTTCCCTTTCGACAAAGTAATCCGCAAGTGGACTGGGCGCTGATAAAAGCAACCCGCAACTATTACGTTCACGCCTATGATATGCTGGACCCGACCCGTATCTGGGAGACAGTAATAAATCAGGTTCCGCCGCTTAAAGATCAACTAAATGCAATTTTGCACAACGAACCATAAATCCCACGCCATGCTCACCATCGACCAGATTCAGCAAACGGTGGCGGCTTATTTTAAGGATAAGCCGGTGAAGAAGGTGTGGTTGTTTGGCTCGTATGCAAGAGGAGAGGCGAACAGCGGGAGCGACGTAGACTTGCTGGTGGAGCTTGATTATGAAAAGCCTGTCGGCTGGCAGTTTTTCGGCTGGCACGAGGAGCTAAAAACCGCTCTCTCACGAAAGGTGGATGTGGTTTCTGTGCAGGGGCTTAACCGACATCTTGCCCCCTTCATTCACCAGGATAAAAAGTTGTTGTATGCGGCCTAAAAGAAATGACTGGCTACTGGTAACGCATATGCTGGAGGCTGTCGGTCTGATAGAGCAATTCACTGCCGGAATAGAAGCCGAAAATTTTTTCACAAACGAACTTATAAAATCAGGCACTGCATACCAATTGCAAATCATAGGCGAAGCCGTTTCGCATCTAAACCCTGTTACAAAAGATGCGTATCCGGGCGTAGCTTGGCGAGATATAAAAGCGATGCGCAATATTCTAGCACACGAATACTGGAGTGTAGATTTCTTACAGATTTGGAAAATCGTTCAGTTGGATTTGCCGGCATTGAAAGAAACGCTTACCTTAATGATGGAGTCGCTTCCCAAGCCGCAGACTCCGAACGGAACACAATCTTAGAAAACAACGAAAACCATGCAACTCACCAATAGAGCCAAAGCCGTAAACCGCGACCCGATGACCCTCTCGGAGCGCCTTTATCTGCCGGAAATGTTTAAAGGGCTGGCCATTACGCTGGGCCATGCCTTCAAAAAGCCGGCAACGGTTCGCTATCCCGAAGAAAAGCGGCCCTTTTCGCCGGTTTTCCGGGGCCTGCACATCCTCAACCGCGATGAAGAAGGCCGCGAAAAATGCACGGCCTGCGGCCTTTGCGCCCTGAGTTGCCCGGCGGAAGCCATCACCATGGAAGCTGCCGAGCGCCTGCCGGGCGAAGAGCATCTGTATCGCGAAGAGAAATACGCCGCCAAGTATGAAATCAATATGCTGCGCTGCATCTTCTGCGGCTTTTGCGAAGAAGCCTGCCCGAAAGATGCCATCTACCTGACGCAAAGCATCCCGCCGCCCAACTACGACCGCGAGACGTTTATCTACAAAAAAGACGACCTGCTGCTGCTCGCTAAAACCGCTGCTCAGGAGCGCGCCGCCGAAGGCGACCCTACGCCATTAAAAGGCGACGCGGCCTGATGGCTTTGCCAAGCCGATTAAAACTCCCCGTTTTTCCGCACCTTTGCACCGGTTTTTCCGGTTTCGCAGCCGGGAAATTATCTTCTAAAAAGTCTTTATGGACGTATTACAAACGGTATTCTGGATTCTCTCGGCGCTGGCTATTGGCTGTGCGCTGGGCGTTATCCTGAGCCGCAATCCCATTAATTCGGTTATCTTTCTGATCCTGACCTTCTTCATGATTTCGGGTCATTATATCCTGCTCAACGCGCAGTTTCTGGCCGTGGTCAATATCATTGTGTATGCGGGGGCAATCATGGTTTTGTTCCTGTTCGTCATCATGCTTATGAACCTGAACGCCGACACCGAGCCGCAGAAAAGCCGACTTATCCAAATCGCCGGTGCTGTTTCCGGTGGCACGCTGCTGCTCGTGGTGCTGGCCGCCCTGCGCACTTCCATGTATTCGGTTCCGCTGGAGCGACAATCAACCGACATCGGCCTCATTCAGAACCTGGGGCAAACGCTGTTCACCAAATTCGTTTTGCCGTTTGAGATTTCTTCCGTCCTCTTCCTTTCCGCTATGATTGGCGCTGTCGTTATTGGTAAGCGCGAGCCGGCCAGCGGCGAAGAAACGCCTGGCGCTGCGCTGCGACAACCCAATCAGAACTGACAGACAAAAGACGAAAGTAGAAAGACAAAAGAGAAGCTGGGAGTGGAAACAAACAACAGGCTCTGACACCTAACTCCTCACCCCTAACCCATAACTCCTTACCCGGATGCCCATCGAATATTACGTTTTCCTCAGCCTGGTGCTGTTTTGCATCGGTATTGCCGGCACGCTGATGCGCCGCAACGCGATTGTCATTTTTATGTGCATTGAGCTGATGCTCAACGCCACAAACCTGCTGCTCGTGGCTTTCTCCAAGATGCACAACGACCCTTCGGCGCAGATTTTCGTGTTTTTCAGTATGGTGGTTGCCGCCGCCGAGGTGGCCGTGGGGCTGGCAATTATCGTGATGATGTATCGGAAGGTCCACAGCGTGGATGTCAATATCCTCAACCGCCTGAAGCATTGATGCTTTTCCGGTAAAGGCCGGCGATTTCCGGAAATGAAACGGTCTTTCAAATATCCTAAAACGCATCTGTAAGGATGCGTTTTTTTGTTGGCTGCGCCTATTGCTACAGCGATTGCTGATGAAGATCGGGGGTGCGGCTGAAGAGACATGGGATTTATTTCAGCAACTTTCCATTGAGGAATGAAACAAACTATCTTCGCTCGTGTCCCGTCCCGCCGATAATCTCTCCGAAGAAGAAATGCTTTCGCGCTACCGCGAAACGGGCGACACCTACTGGCTGGGCCAAATCCTGCAAAGCCATACGGTGTTGCTGCTTGGCGTGGCCATGAAATACCTTAAAGACCCGGATGCTGCCGCCGACGCAGTGCAGTCGGTTTTTCTGAAGGCGCTGACCCATTTTCCGGCAGCGGAGATGCGCAATGTAAAGGGCTGGCTCTATATCCTGGTGCGCAACCATTGCCTGCAAATCCTGCGCGACCGGGTGCATCTGCTGCCCGAAGAATCGCTGGCCACCGTTTCCGGAAATATGGGCGACGAAGCCGAGGCCTGGGAAAAGGAATACACACTGCAACAGCTGGAAGAAAGCATGGCGCGCCTCAGCCCGGAACAGCAACAAGTGATTGACTTATTTTACCTGCAACGCAAGAGCTACGCCGAGGTGCAGGAACAAACCGGCTACAGTTTCGGACAAGTAAAGAGCTACATCCAAAACGGTAAGCGGGCGCTGCGCATTTTATTACAATCCAAACGAACGGTGTGAATCAGCCATCAGAACATCCATTTTTGGGAGGCGGCATACCGCCCGACGACGCGCTGCTGCTGGCCTACGCCGAAGGCCGCCTCTCGCCCGAAGAAACCCACGCCGTAGAGCAATGGCTGGCTACCGAAACGCCGGAAGCCGACGCTATCGAAGGGTTGCAACTGCTGCCGCAGGGACAGGCACGCGCGCTGCAACAACGCATCAACAGCCGCATAGCCCGCACCACAAAGCGCAGTCGCCGCGAACGCCGCCAACAACCCATGGCGCAGCGTTGGGTGCTGACGGCGGTTGTTACGGTGCTGGCACTGCTGCTGATTGCCGCCCTCTACTTTTTTATTTTCCGGAAATGAGGTAGATTTTCAGGGAATTTCTCCCTGCTTACTATTCCCTTTGTTTTGTCATTCCGCCTTTCGGCAGAATGACAAAACAAAAGACACAATGACAAAGCGGGCAGGAAGGCAAAAAGAAAGCCCAAACAGAAGCAAAACTTTCCGACTCTCCGGAAGTTCCCCGCCGCTTTGACGCCATCTCTTTAGCCAAGACCTTTGCACTCCGGTCTTCCGCTCCTCAAAGCCCCTTTAAAATACCCATGACCTTCCCGCAGCTTTCCGGAAAAAAAATCATCCTCGCCATCACCGGCTCCATCGCCGCCTACAAAACGCCGCTGCTGGTGCGCCTGTTGGTGAAAGCCGGTGCCGAAGTGCAGGTGCTGATGACCGATGCCGCCGCCGGTTTTGTGTCGCCGCTGGCGCTTGCCACCGTTTCCAAAAAGCCGGTTTTTCACTCCGTTCACAACGGCGCCGACTGGAACAACCATGTTGCGCTGGGCCTCTGGGCTGATGCCCTGATGATTGCGCCGTGCAGTGCCAACACGCTGGCAAAACTGGCCCACGGCCTGTGCGACACCATCGTTACGGCGGTCTATCTGTCGGCGCGCTGTCCGGTTTTCGTGGCTCCGGCCATGGACGAGGATATGTGGAAACACCCTTCCACCCGCGCCAATATCGCTACGCTGCAAGGCTATGGAAACCACCTGCTGCCGGTGGGCAAGGGCGAACTGGCCTCCGGGCTGGTGGGCGAGGGCCGTATGGCCGAGCCGGAAGAAATCGCCGCTTTCCTGAACGATTTTTTCCGGAAAAAAGAAGCGTTGCCGCTGGCCGGAACCGAGGCGCTGGTAACCGCCGGGCCAACCTATGAACGCCTCGACCCGGTGCGTTTTATCGGCAATTTCTCGACCGGAAAAATGGGCATTGCCATTGCCGAGGCGCTGGCCGAAGCGGGCGCGAAAGTGCATCTGGTGCTGGGGCCCACGCATCTCTCGGCCCAGCATCCCAATATAGAAACCTACCGCGTAGAATCGGCGGAAGAGATGTTCCGGCAAAGTGTGGCGCTGTTTCCGCAGTGCCGCCTGGCGGTGCTTTCGGCTGCCGTGGCCGACTACCGGCCCGAAGCGCGCGCCGATGCCAAAATAAAAAAGACGGGCGATGCGTTATCCATTTCTTTGGTGAAAAATCCCGATATCCTGGCGCATCTGGGCAGCATCAAAACCAAAGACCAATACCTGGCGGGCTTTGCGCTGGAAACCCACAACGAACTGGAAAACGCGCGGGAAAAACTGTTGCGCAAGAATGCCGACCTTATCGTGTTAAACTCTTTGCAAGACGCAGGTGCGGGCTTTGCCACCGATACCAATAAAGTGAACTTTGTAACCCGCGACGGTGTCGAAACCCTGCCGTTGCTTCAAAAGAAAGAAGTCGCCCATGCCCTTGTGCAGTTTATCCTCCGGCATTTCCGGAATTTTTAAGAAAATATCGCTCCTGAGTCTGCTGGGTGCGCTGCTGGCCATCCCTGCCGGCGCGCAGGAACTGGCCTGCAAGGTCTCCATCATGCACGCCGCCATCCGCAACACCGACCCGCAGGTTTTTAAGAGTATGGAGCAGGCCATCACCGAGTTTATGAATGGCCGAAAATGGACCTCGGACGAGTTTTTGCCCGACGAGCGCATCCCGGTCAATATCCTGATTAACCTGACCGACAAAAGTGGCGAAGATGTTTTTTCTGCCAAGATGACCATCAACGCCTCTCGGCCGGTTTTCAACACGTCCTACACCTCGCCGACGGTTAATTTCCAAGACCAAAATATTGTTTTCCGGTATTCGCAGTTTGCGCCCATCAACTTCGACGACAACCGCGTGGCCGGCAACGACCCGCTATCGGCCAACCTGACCGCCGTTCTGGCCTATTATTCCTATCTGATTCTGGGCCTCGACTATGATTCGTTTGCGCCCAACGGCGGCGATGCTTTGTTTAAAAAAGCCCAGTCGGTGGTGGCCAATGCACCGGAAAACTCGGCCATCAAGGGCTGGACGGCAGCCGAAAGTCAGCGCAACCGCTATTGGATTGTGGACCAGTTGCTGAGTCCGCGTTTTCGTACATTCCGGCAATATTGGTATGAGATGCACCGGCAGGGGCTGGATTATCTCTACAGCAAGCCGGAGCAGGGGCGGGATAAAATTCTTTCCGGAATCCCGATGCTGGCACAGTTGCAGAAAGACAATCCGGGGGCCATCTTGCTGCTGTTCTTCTTTAGCGCCAAGAACGATGAGTATGTAAAAATCCTTTCGCAAACGCCGCGCGAGGCACGAACGCCTTACATCAACGCGCTTGTCGTGGCCGACGAAAACGGCGTGGTGAACACCCGTAAATACGAGGCACTGCGATGAGAAAAATTCTTTTCCCATTTCTGCTTTTGCTGGCTGCCTGCAACAGCGGCAAGCCGCCGGTGGCCGAGGATACCATGGCCGCCGTGCTGGTGGATTTACACTTGGCAGAGGCGCGCGCCATGCAAATTCCGGCAGACAGCAATGCTATCCCGTCGGGGCTGGGCCGAAACCTCGATTCGCTGGCCGTTTTCTATCAGTCGGTCTTGCGCCATCACGACCTCGACACGGCTTCTTTCCGGAAAGCACTCCATTGGTACACCGCACACCCCGAAGTGCTTGACAGTGTTTATAAAAAAGGAATTGTGCGGCTGGAAAAAATCGGCGGGGTGTAGTCTTGGCCTGACAGGTCAAGTCTGCCCTTGGCGGACGCAGATGCCTGTCAGGTCAGTCGGGGGAAAACTGTGTAAAATTTTTCCGGAAAACACATCAGACCTGTCAGGAATCTGCGGGCTTCGCCCCCCGACCTGATAGGTCAAGTCCGCCTTTGGCGGACGCAGATGCCTGTCAGGTCAGTCGGGGGAACCGTGTAAAATTTTTCCGGAAAACACATCGGACCTGTCAGGA
>DDEO01000002.1:0-6304 GCA_002336725.1 Bacteroidetes bacterium UBA1952
ATTCCCAAAACGCTCCTGCTAATACTTTAGCTGCACACCCGTAGCCCCAAAACCATAGCGGGGATGCCATTCCTGCACCAGACGGCGTACCGGTGGGTAGGTCTTTACAATGTCTGAAACAGCCCGGCGCAACAGACCGTTTCCGACACCATGTACAATCAAAACAGGAGAGGCCCCATTTGCTATGACCTCCTGCATGAAATGGCGCAGCGCATCGAGTTGAATCCGGAAAATTTCTGCCGGAAGGTAATCTTCCGCATCCGGCAATAAAGCGCCGGCATGAAGGTCTATCACGCCGGAAAATGGTTTCACAATGGGCATCTGATCAATGCTTGCACGGCCCTTCAGTTGCGGCAAAGGCAAAGGTGCCGCCTCTACAAAATGATCCACCAGCATTTCCGAAAACGCCGGATTACCGCTTTCTTCCAACGCTGCAAGGCGCTTGATGAGTTGCTTCGCCCGCAAACTCACTACGCCCTCCTGTTGCGGCCCCACCCTGCCCTCGCAGGTCGGTTGAAGCCTCCAGCCAAAACGGGGTTGCGCCGCCATCAACTCCCAGGAAATCGTATGGATATACAAGTTGGAATATTCCGGAATAATTCCGCTCAACGCAAAAAGAGACCGCCTTTCAGAGGAACGCAAATCATATTCAAAGCGTACTGTATCAGGCAGTTCGTTCACCAGATGCACTTTCACAGCTTCTATTTCTTCGGCTCCTGCTTCTTCACGATAGAGGGGCAAAAAAGACAGATAGCAACCTTGTGGCAGGCGCGGCGCTTTCTTTTTCTCCGGCGCGGGCAACGGCAATGATGCCGGCTCCCGGCGCAGCACACCCGTTTTCCGGAAACGCCGCAGATAAGGATGCTCCAACTGATCGGCAAATACCGGAAAGCGCACGCCCTCCACTTCCACCTCGTAGATGGTCGTCGAAAGAACCGCCGTCAGCGTCCCCTCCTCTTCTGTCTGTCGCAGCCAAACGGCATCGCCAAGCGTGAATTTCATAGCGCCTTTCTTGTAATTATAAGGTGTGTTTTTGCCTTATCCACCCAAAACACTCATTTTCCGGAAGTGTTCGGTCGTAAATACTGCTTCAGTTGCGCAAGCGCCCGTGCGCGGTGGCTGTACTGCGCCTTAAACGCCGCCGGCAGGCTCGCCAGCGTCTGCTGTTGGCCTTCCGGAATAAACAAGGGGTCGTAGCCAAAGCCGCCCGTCCCGTCTAACCCCAAAGCGATTGAACCCGGCATTTTTCCTTCAAAAAACAAGGTTTCCTTCGCCACGCCCGCCAAGGCAATCACACAAGTAAAATGCGCCTCCCGCCCAGCGATGTCCTGTAATTCCCGAAGCAGTTTTTCGTTGTTGCGCCGGTCATCGGTGGGTATGCCGCCATAACGCGCACTAAAAACGCCCGGTGCGCCGCCAAGCACATTCACACACAGTCCGCTGTCATCGGCCAGCGTCGGCAGTCCGCAAAACCGATAGATGGTTTCAGCCTTTTGGGCAGCGTTTTGCCGGAAGGTGTCGAAAGGTTCCGGGATATCGTCGCAGAAACCAATATCCCGCAACGAGCGCAGTTGAATATCGGGCAGGAGCGATTCTATTTCCGCTATCTTTTTGGCGTTGTTGGACGCAAGAACGAGTTGCATAAAAAGGCTTTTTCTAAAAACCGGAAAGATACCTTCCGGGCGAGGTTATTTTCCGGAAAATCCCGCCACACGCCTATCCTGAAAAAAAGAAATCAGCCCTTGCGAACAAGGGCTGATTGAGAAGATGGACAAGGAAAATTGAAGCTGGCAGAGCGCCTACGCCGCCAGGGCATCCACCGGTAGCGTGCCGTTGGAAATCTGCAATTTACGAGCCGTAAAAAGTGCTTTCAGAGCGGCGTTTTTCTCGATGGTTTCGATGTTTACGTAATAGAGATCCGCCAATTGGCTCACCGTAAAAGCCTTGCCCAGCACTTCTTCCAGGGCAGCGGCCGTGCTGTATTTGGTCTTCATCGGGTCGAGGCTTGCGGTGTTCTCCTGCATTACCATTTTCAACTTCCCCGAAGTTTTGGAAGCCGCCGCTTGGGAAATATTTTCGTGCTTAGCAAGCTGCGCTTCAACCGGTTTTACGACGACAGCCAGCGGTGCCGGCATCCGTGCTTCTATGGCCGGAATGGTTTCGGTCTCGGTTTCGTCGAGGATACCGAGGCCCAGCAGATCGAGCGTTGCGCGGCGTTTGGCCTTGGTTTCGGCCTTCATCATCGCGTTGCAGAGGTTGTCGCCGCGCAGGTTTTCAATCGTTACCGCACCAATAGATTCGGTGTGGCGACCATCAGGCGTAGAGGCCTGTGAAGTAACCACGTAGCAGCCATTTACAATCTCGCGGGCGCGAATTTCGTGGCTCACGCTGTGCAGTTTGTTCAGTTGCTGCGTGCCGCTGCGGTCGCAGTACAAAATCTCTTTTCCGTTCAGCCGGAGGATTTTAAAAGGCTGGCTCAGCGGGTCGAGGCCGAGGCGCTCGCAGAAATTGCGATAGTAGGCAACCTTCTGGTCGGCACTTAGCCGGGAAAGGTCGCCGTTGGTGATAATACTCGTCAGAATCGCGTCGTTGCTCGTCTGTTGGGCCATTGATTTTTCAGTCGTTTTCATTGCTTTGAATTGCGTTGTTTGGAAGTACGGTATAAAAACAATACGACAGTGCCGATGTTCATCCAAGAGGCGGCAGGAGTGTTAATTATATTTTAATAAAAAAGGTCATTTAGAACAGCACTATGCTCTTTTTATGTGGACAGATTTTCCGGAAATTCCTAAAAAAGAAATGACTCTTTTTGTAAATAAATATCAAAAAAATGATGCTTTTATTTTTCAAAACACGGCAGTACGAAGGCTGCCCGCAAGCCCTGCAAAACCACCCGACGCAGACAAGTTTCTTGCCGTTACTTTCGCGGCCATGATTGTGCATTTGATTGGCGGAAACAGTGCCGCTTCCCGACTGCGCGAGGCGATTGCGCTGCAAGCAGGTCTCGCCGGGCAGGTCGTTGCCCTGCCCGACCGGCTGCATCATGGCCCGCTCCACCGCGCCGAGGGGCAAAGTTTCGGGAAGCTGCGCGCCGATTACTGGCGGGCCATTCGCCCCGGACAGGCGACGGAGGAAACGCCGGGAGAAAGCCTTCAGGAAGAAAGGTTGCTGGAAGCGGTCAATATTTTGCAGAAATTTCCGGAATCTCAGGTCTGGTTCTGGATGGCCCCCAACGCCGCCGATGTGGTGGCCTATTATAATAGTCTGCGCTATCTGGGCCGCCACGCCGGGCGTTTTTATATCCTCAACATCGCCGGCCTGCCGTTTCTCGACGAAAGCGGAAAAGTATTTTTCCCCAACGCTTTCGATCTGATTCCGCCGCGCGAATTTGTGAAGTCCCATCGCCTCGCCCGCCCCGTTACGCCTGCCGAGACAGAACTCGACAGCGAAGTGTGGGCGCATATTTCCGGAAAAGACAGCTTCTATCGCTTCCTGCAAGGGGGCAAAAAAATCACCATCGAAGCAGAAACCTACTTCGACCGCGACCTGCTGAATCAACTGCATTCCGGCCCCATGAAAGCGGCGCGCCTCGTGGGCCAGCTCGTTCAAAAGCAGGGCCTTCCTACCGACGAAGCCGCCCTTCTTTTCCGGATTCAGAAATTGAGCGCCGAAGGCAAATTAATCCTTAAAGGCGACCTGCAAAAAAGCCCGCGCGAGGGGGAACTCCGCCTGCCGGAAGCCAATCCCGCTTTTTCAGAAAATCACCCTGCCGGATAAATATAAATATGCCTCCTTTTCGTTTCGTCATTCCGGCTACTCATCAGCCGCGCCGCCAGACGCTCGCCCTGCACCTGCTCATCAGCTTTGTGCTTTTTGCCGCCGGTCTTTTCTGTATCGTGCTGTATTGGTACACCGGCATCTCGCCCAATTTCAACATCTCCATCGGCGCATTCGGACTATTCGGCGCGTTGTGCTTTCTGGGTGGCATTACCATGTATGCACTCAGTGTGTCTGCCGTTCGGCGCGAGCGTTTTTCCGGAATTTTACGCGCCTTGGAACTTGTTTTGCTGGGCGGCGGCTGTGCTTTGTTCTATCTGAATGGCTGGGATGTTCCGGGGATGCTTTTCCTGCTGCTCTTCGTGCTGGCACTGGCGGCGGCCATTTTTGAAAAACGCGCCCCTGCCGATACCGTTATTGAGGTGGACGAAAGCGGCATTCAGCGCCGCGCCGGGTTGAAAAGCAGGCATTTTGCCTGGCAATCGCTGCGGCAGGTNNCTCTATCGGCGCGGCGTTCTGACGATAGATTGTCTCGACAACCGGCTGCTGCAATACCGCGTTCAGGCACCGCAGGTTGCGCCCGATATTTTCGAGGCTTTTTGCGCGGCGCAGGTAGAAAAGGCCCTTCCGCAACGGCGCAAAGACGACTGGTAGCGCCGGTTCTCGTTTTTTGGCTCAATTTTGCACCCTTTTCAGACCCCGAAACCCTTCTTTTTCAAGACACGCATAATGGAAAAAACATCGTTGGAAAACCGCATCATGGAGGCCCTCAAAACGGCCATGAAAGCGAAAGACGAAGCCGCCCTGCGCACCCTGCGCGCCATCAAGGCCGCTATCCTGGTAGAAAAAACATCGGAAGGATTTTCCGGCGAGATGACCGAGGCCGCCGAACTGAAGATGCTCCAGAAACTGGCCAAGCAGCGCCGCGACTCGCTGGAAATCTTCACTCAGCAAAAGCGCGAAGACCTCGCCGCTACCGAGCGGGAAGAACTGGCCATTATCGAAAACTTCCTGCCGCAGCAAATGAGCGAAGCAGAACTGGAGGCAGAGGTGCGCCGCATCCTGACAGAAACCGGCGCTTCTTCGCCCGCCGACATGGGCAAGGTGATGGGACTGGCGAGCAAATCGCTGGCCGGTCGCGCAGATGGCAAAGCCATTTCGGAGATGGTAAAAAAGATGCTGGCCCGCTAAAAGGCCGACAACGGCCACCGGCAGCAAAACAGACATGACCCTGGATATGATTATAGCCCTGTCGCTGGTTTATGCCGCCTGGAAAGGCTGGCGGCGGGGCATCGTCATGTCGCTGCTGCTGCTGCTGGGGACGCTTGCGGGATTGATCATTTCCGTAAAATTTTCCGGCGAAATCGGCGAATGGTTTGTGAAGCACGGCTATGCCTTTGGGGCCAAAAGCACCACCGCTGGTTTTGTGGTTACTTTCATCGGGCTGGGCTTGCTGATGCGTCTGGCTTCGCGCACACTTCACGGCGTGTTGCGGGCGACCGGCCTCACGGGCATCAACCGGGCCGTGGGCGCGGCGGTGCAGGTATTGATTTTTGCGCTGGTCTGGAGCTGCCTTTTGTGGCTCGGCGGGCGCACCAACCTTATTCCGGCGGCCACCATGCAGACCTCCATCCTTTACCCGGTCATTGAGCCGCTGGCACCGTATGTTTTCTCCAAAATCGGGCTGATTCTTCCGTTCGTAAAATCGCTTTTTACAGAGTTGTCGGCTTTTATGGATGGATTAAAAAAACCGAGGTAGGCGGGGAATTTCCGGAAAACGCCTTCAAATTTTTATCCTAAATTGTGCGTATGTGGCTGCTGCTCGACAACCGCGATTCTTTTACGCATATCCTGCACCACAGCCTGTTGCGGGCGGGTGCAGCGGATTGCCGCGTCGTGCCGAGCCATGAAGTTTCGCTGGCAGAATTGATAGCTCTTCAGCCGGAGCGTATTGTTATTTCTCCCGGCCCGGAAACGCCGGCACAGGCCGGCATTACGCTTGCGGCGATTGGCCATTTCATTGAAAAAATCCCAATTCTGGGTATCTGCCTCGGCCATCAGGCGCTGGGGATGCATCTGGGTGCGCGACTCGTGAAAGCGCCGCAACCGCTGCACGGCTACACGAGTGCCGTTCGCTTTGCTGCGGAAAATCATTCTCTTTTCCGGAAATTACCCAACCCGTTTCAGGCCATGCGGTATCATTCGCTGGCGATAGAATCTTTGGAGGGAACGGGCCTAAAAGCACTCGCACACGCCGACGACGACCATACGATTCAGGTGATGGAGCATGAAAGCCTGCCGTGCGTCGGCATTCAGTTTCATCCGGAATCGGTTGGTACGCCCGAAGGGATTCAATTGCTCCGGAATTGGGTGGAACAGCGGTTTTGAGGTTTTGCCACGAATGCACGAATGATATATTTGTATTGGTATGTAGTATCACAACCGCATTAACGCAGAAAAACCACCTCCAGTAATAACCAAATGGACAGCTAAAACGAACACTACAATTCGGCTCCCCTCTCCTTCG
>DDEO01000002.1:6327-23401 GCA_002336725.1 Bacteroidetes bacterium UBA1952
TAAGAGACACGAAGGGTTTTTGCCACGAATGCACGAATAGACATGAATGGTTTGGGAATGGGTTGAGATGTGCTATCACAAACGCATTAACGCAGCAAAACCACCTCCAGTAAGAGACACGAAGGGTTTTTGCCACGAATGCACGAATAAACACGAATGATTTTGGAGTGGGTTGATATGTGCTATCACAAACGCATCAGCGCCAGAAAAACCACTTCCAGTAAGAGACACGAATGGTTTTTTTGCCACGAATGCACGAATAAACACGAATGGTTTGGGAGTGGGTTGAGATGTGCTATCACAAACGCATCAGCGCCAGAAAAACCACTTCCAGGAGCAGGAGCGACACGGCAAAATGATTGGGGCGCACCCGAAGCGCCGACCACACTCCGGCTGCAATCAGCGCCAACAGCGCACTGACAGCGTAGTAAAAAGGCGGTGTTTTTCCGGCATTCCACGTCCAGTATTCCAGTCGTATTGCTGCCGGGGCCAGCAGCCAGGCAAAAGCCGTGGCCAGCACCGCCGCACCAAGTAGCTTCTGCCAAACCGGAAGCGTTGAAAGCGCCGGCACCGAGCAGATACCCGCCAAAACCACCATCAGATAAAGACCCGGCATCACCGGTGTCTCTTCGATTTGAACACCCATTACCGGCCCATAAAGCAGGCCGCCCCCGGCAGCGCCCGCCCAAAGGGCCAGCAGACTTAGCAGCACGGCAGCCGCCATCCACATCAGCATTTTCCGGTCTTTGTACGCCGTTATCAGCAACAGGAGCGCCAGAAACAGAAAGTGTAGCGGCGTGGATTGCAAAATAGCGGCGCTGTCCAGAAAACGGATGCCGATCCACCGGACGAGATGCGCCAGGAGCGCAAGCAATAGCAGGATATTGGGTATTTTCAGGCGCATCAAAAACCGCTTTAAAGGGATGTTTTATATTTTTTCCGGAATCCAGAGGTCATGGCCGTGAATGCAAAAACGCTCCTGATTGCCCTCCAGCACCCGCAGGCGGCCATCCGGCAAGGCTTCGCGCACAAGGCCCGACCAGCGAACGCCGGCGGTTTCAAAAGTTTGCTGTTGGTGGCGGCGATAAAGGCGGTGGTTGTATGCGGCAGCAATATCGGCGGGCAGCAGGCGGGTCATAAACGCGGTAAGTGCTTGCTGTAGCTGAAGGGCGAGCGGGCGGATGTGAATCTCTGTGGACGTGTAGTCTGCCAAAAAAGCAGGCGGCACTTTGAAATCAGCTTCTGCGGGTTGTGGAAAAAGATTCAGTCCCACACCCACCACAGCGAGATGCCACCGGCTGCCCCGAAGCGTGTTTTCGACCAGGATGCCGCCGAGCTTTCTGTCGGACAGATACAGATCGTTGGGCCATTTAATGGCTAATTCCGGCAGATCAAACAGGCGCACTAAGGTTTCGGCAACCGTTACGGCAACACCAAAACTAAAAAGAGGTTGCTGCAACAGGGTTGCTACGGGCCGCGCACCTACGGAAAACAACAGGCTTTTTCCGGAAACCGCCGCCCATTTCCGGTTGCGCTGCCCCCTGCCCGCAGTTTGTTGCCCGGCTACGGCGGCAAAACCATCCGGCAGGCGCTCGTCGGCTTCAAACCTTCGCAGCAGGTAGCTATTGGTGCTATCGAGCGACGCGTGCCATTCAGGCGTTGGAAGGGCCATATTGTGCAGTTTATTTCCGAAAAACGTGCAAAGGTGCGGCATCGGGGCATAAAAGCCTGCCTAAAAGGCAGCGGATAAAACTGGTACATTTATTGAGAAACAGTGTCGGGAGCATTTCCGAAAGTCTTTTTAAGGTTTGTTAAGGCTTGCCCCCTTTTAATTGCCTAACTTTGAATGTCCAAAAAACAGAAACGGTTTTGGACAAACTTAAATTTTAACTACACCATTTGGAGAAAATCGTAGCCAGCCTGCAAAGCCGCCCCAAGTCGGCTACACGGCTAACCCGTAACAGCAAGCTTTTTAAAGTCATTCTGGAAGCCATCGCCAGCAAGAAAGGCGGGGCCACTGCCTCTTTAGATCTGCGAAAAATCGACGAAGCAGTCGCCGATTTTTTTGTGATAACAGAAGCCGATTCCTACACACAAATCAGAGCCATTGCAGATGCGGTAGAAGAAGAAGTAAAAAATACCCTCGGCGAACGCCCCTATCATCGCGAAGACGGCGAGCAGTGGACTCTTCTGGACTATGTAAACATCGTGGTTCATATCCTCACGCCCGAACACCGGAAATTTTACGATCTGGACAGCCTCTGGGCCGATGCCGGACGCACCGAGCACCTGGACACCGGCAAACAATAATTTTTAATTCACGTTCTTATATAAACGCATCTTAAAAGATGCGTTATCGGTATGGAAGAAAACAATCAGCGCCCGCTCCCCAACGGTTCGCCCGACGGAAAAGCACCCCGCAAAGGCCCGCGTTTCAATATCTATTGGATTTACGGCCTCATCGTGCTCACCCTCATCGGGCTGAACTTCTTTGGTGGCAGCGTTGGCAGCAACGCCAAAAACATTACTTTTCAGAAGTTCAAAAATGAATATCTGCTCCCCGGAAAGGTGAGCAAAATCGTCGTCGTTACCAACACCCTCGAAGCGCAGGCATATCTGAAAACCGGCGAGACCTCTACCCCACCGCCGGGGCGCGTTTCTTCGGCGGGAGAAGGCCCGGCGTTGTCTTTTAAAATCGGCTCGGTAGAATCTTTTGAAGCCAACCTCCGCGAAGCAGAGAAAGATGCCGTCGGCACCAACCCGGCCTATCAGCAGGTAGAAGTAGAATATAAAACGGAGCAAAACCTGCTGCGCGACCTGCTCGGCTCGTTCCTGCTGCCGCTGATTCTGCTCGTGGGCATGTGGTTCCTCATCATGCGCAAAATGGGCGGCGGTGCCGGTGGCAGCGGCGGACCGGGCGGCATTTTCAACATCGGCAAATCCAAAGCCCAGCTTTTCGAGAAAGGCACGAAGGTGAACATCACGTTTAACGACGTCGCCGGCCTCGACGAAGCGAAAGTAGAGGTGATGGAAATCGTGGATTTCCTCAAAAACCCGAAGAAATACACCGCTCTGGGTGGTAAAATCCCGAAAGGCGCGCTGCTCGTAGGCCCTCCCGGAACGGGTAAAACACTGCTGGCCAAAGCCGTAGCGGGCGAGGCGCAGGTGCCTTTCTTCTCGATGTCGGGTTCCGATTTTGTAGAGCTTTTCGTGGGCGTAGGCGCCAGCCGCGTACGCGACCTCTTTAAGCAAGCCCGCGAAAAAGCACCCTGCATTGTCTTTATCGACGAGATTGACGCTATTGGCCGCGCACGGGGCAAAAACATGATGATGAGCAACGACGAGCGCGAAAACACGCTCAACCAACTGCTCGTAGAAATGGACGGCTTCTCCGGCGATTCCGGAATTATCATCCTCGCGGCCACCAACCGACCCGATGTACTCGACACGGCGCTGCTGCGTCCGGGGCGCTTCGACCGTCAGATTTCGATTGACGTGCCGGATGTAAAGGGCCGTAAAATGATCTTTGAAGTACACCTGCAAGGCATCAAAAAGGCGGCAGGACTTGACATTGATAAACTGGCCACCCAGACACCCGGTTTTGCGGGTGCCGACATTGCCAATATCTGCAACGAAGCCGCGCTGATTGCTGCCCGCAAAGGCAAGACAGAAGTGGAAATGCAGGACTTCAACGATGCGATTGACCGCGTGATTGGCGGCCTGGAGAAGAAGAATAAAATCATCTCTCCGGAAGAGAAAAAAGTGATTGCCTACCACGAAGCCGGCCACGCTATTTGCGGCTGGTTTCTGGAACACGCCCATCCGCTGATTAAGGTTTCGATTGTGCCGCGCGGCGTGGCTGCCCTCGGCTATGCGCAGTATCTGCCCAAAGAGCAATATCTCTACACAATGGATCAGATGAACGACCAGATGGTGTCGCTCTTTGGCGGACGGGCAGCGGAAGAAATCATTTTTGGCAAGGTGAGCACCGGTGCACAAAACGACCTGGAGCGCATTACGAAGATGGCCTATAGTATGGTGAGCATCTACGGCATGACGGAGAATGTGGGCAATGTTTCCTTCCACGATTCCGGCAGCGAATACATGACGCAGAAACCGTATAGCGAGGAGACGGCCCGTATGATCGACGAGGAAGTGCGTGCGCTGATTAGCTGCGAATATGAACGCGCCAAAACACTGCTGCGCAAACACGTTCATCACCTTCAGGCGCTTGCCGAAGAACTGCTGCGCAAAGAAGTGCTGTTTAAAGACGATCTGGAGCGCCTGATTGGCCCAAGCCCCTATAACAAGGATATGAGTCCCAACGAAGGCATCCCGGCGGTTACTGATGCGCCTGCCGCTGAAACGGCGATTCAATAGAAAAAGTGCCGGCCTCTCCAAAGGAGGGGAAGCCTTCCCGAAGCTTATTTTTGCAGGGCTGCATTTTTCCGGAAATGCAGCCCTTTTTCCGGAAAAGCGGGATGACCGGAAACCGGTCAACCATTTTTTTTAGAGCGACAACTATAAGGGTCGCCCCTACCATCAACAATAATCAACAATAATCAACCTCTACCCGATGGCCCGCAAAAAGACCGATGCCCGCACTGAAATTCTGGACTCCATACGCGGCGGACTGCGGGCCGGACACGTGGAAAGACCCTTTCCGGAAGTGCTTGACGTGTCGCTGCGGAGCGTTTTTTCCGGAACGGAACTGAGCATGGAAGAGCAGTTTGTAACAGAATTTACGAAGCTCGGCGGCCTTTTTATTTTTTGTGAAGATGCCGAAGAGCTAACGCAGAATATCATTGCATTGGCGGCGCAGCGGGAATGGCAAAAAGTGATGTGTACGGAAGCCGCACTGGCCCTGCTGCTCGAAGACGGCGGCCTGACGGTAACCAACCCGGCTACGCACGTCGAAAATGCAGACGTATGCATCACGGGCTGCGAGGCCCTCATTGCCCGTACCGGCTCGGTTGTTATCAGCAGTGCACAGCCCTATGGACGAACGGCAACGGTTTATTATCCCGTTCATATTATCGTGGCGGCGGTATCGCAAATCCTGCCCGATATTGAAGACGGCCTGAAACTGCTGACCGACCGGGGTGGGAAAATGCCCTCGATGATTCACCTGAACACCGGCCCCAGCCGCACCGCCGACATCGAGAAAACGCTCGTCGTGGGCGTTCACGGCCCCGGCGAGGTGATTTTGATGCTGGTGGATGCGTGATGCCGTTCCGGCGTTGGACGCTGCGCTGTTGGAAATGTTGGAAGCCCTTCGGGCGTTGGAGCCTTCGGCTTCGTGCCTAACGACTTCTAATAGGACAGCGGCAACGTTTTACCGTATTTATTGTTAGTTTTTTCGCAGTTTCAGACAGACACCCATTCTTTAATATAAAGCCGAAGGCTCCAACAAGCGAAGCACTCCAACAGCGAAGCCCCAAAGCTGAAAGCTCCAACGCGAAGCAATGATGAACGACATTCAATCCCGCATCGATATCGACAAACTGCTGGCCGTTTTTTATGGTCGCATCCGCGAAGAAGAGCGCCTCGGGCCTATCTTCAACGGCACGATTCCCGACGACCACTGGCCGGCGCACCTCGAAAAAATCGGCGATTTCTGGGAGACTATTTTATTCCAGAACCCAAAATATCGCGGCGCACCCATGCCCGCTCATATCCGGCTTGACCAGGTTTTTCCGCTGGAACAAAACCATTTCGACCGCTGGGTAAATCTGTTTCACACAGCTGTGGATGAAATGTACACCGGCGAGATTGCCGACGAAGCAAAAAAGAGAGCCACGCTCATGGCCGGACTTATCAACTTTAAGGTGGAGTCGGCGCGGCGGCCGGGTTTTGTGCAGTAGGCTGCAAAGCAGAAAAATAACAAACACAAAAAGTCCCTGAAAATCCTGGTGAGAATCCAGGTATTTCAGGGACTTCTTCTTTTCCGGAATTTCCGGAAATCAACCTATAAACTTATTAACTAATCAACTCAACTTAGCCGTCCCGGATACACTTTCAGCGCCGCTTCCAGACAATCCATTGCCGCGTGGATGTCCGCTTCATCCAGCACATAGGCCAGACGCACTTCGTCGCGGCCACGGCCCGCGGTAGCGTAAAAACCGGCAGCGGGCGCCATCATCACGGTTGCGCCGTTGTGGGAAAAATCTTCCAGCAGCCACTGGCAAAATTTCTCGGTATCGTCCACCGGCAGCTGCGCCATGGCATAAAAAGCGCCACCCGGATTGGGACAAATAACGCCCGGCATGGCCTGTAAACGGCTCACCAGCGCATCGCGGCGGTTGGAATATTGGGCATGAACACCGTTGAAATAATCCTCGGGCAATTCGGTAGCGGCCTCGGCCAGAATCTGGGCAAAAGTGGGCGGTGAGAGGCGCGCCTGGGCAAACTTCATCGCCGTATCCAGCACTTCCTGATTTTTGGTAACGAGCGCACCGATGCGACCGCCACAGGCACTGTATCGTTTGGAAATCGTGTCGAGCAGGATGGCATGATTCTCCATGCCTTCGAGCGAAAGGGCGCTGTAATGCTTCCGCCCGTCGTAGCAAAATTCGCGGTAGGCTTCATCGGCAAAAAGAAACAAATCGTATTTCAGGCAGATGTCGCGCAGCGTTTCCAGCTCTTCTTTGCTGTAGAGATACCCCGTTGGGTTGTTGGGGTTGCAAATCATAATGGCGCGGGTGCGCGGCGTGATGGCTTCCTCAAAAGCGTCCATCGGCGGCAGGGCAAAACCGCTGTGGATGCTGGTGCGGGCAATAGGCACCACGCGTACATCGCTCTCGGTAGCAAAACCGTTGTAGTTGGCGTAGAAAGGCTCCGGAATGATAATCTCGTCGCCGGCATCCATGCAGCTCATCACGGCAAACAAAATGGCCTCGGAGCCGCCGGTGGTAATGATGATCTGGTTATGATTGACCTCAATATCATTTTTGGCATAATAGCCTGCCAGCTTTTTGCGGTAGCTTTCAAAGCCTGCGCTGTGGCTGTATTCGAGCACCGGCATGGTGTGGGCAGCACTGGCTACGGCATCCATAATAGAGCGCGGCGTTTCAATATCGGGCTGGCCGATATTGAGGTGAAAAACGCGGGTACCACGGGCTTTGGCGGCTTCGGCAAAGGGCACGAGCTTGCGAATCGGAGAGGGCGGCATGGCAACGCCGCGCTTGGAAGGAGAAGGCATACGGGGCGCTAAGTTAATGCGCAACCGGCAGGCAGAATCGTCTGTTTTTGGAATCCACAAAACTTAGAAGTTGGCGCACACAGGGCTGCCATAACCTTCTCAAAAGAAACCTATTTTCCGGAAAATCCGGGATATTTTCCGGAAAATCACCCTCCAATAGCCGCCAGAATTTCCGGCGAATCCGGCGTTGTGCCGGGGTCAAAAACCGCTACCAGTTGCCCTTTCTCGTTGAGCAGATATTTCTGAAAGTTCCACTTCACGGTTGAGGTGCTGTGGCCGTTATAGTCTTTGGTGGTCAGCCAGTGATAAATCGGCGCAATATCGGGGCCTTTCACCGCAATTTTGGCCGCCATCGGGAAGGTAACGCCGTAGTTTTTCTGACAAAATTCAGCAATATCTTCGTTTTTGCCCGGCTCTTGCCCTGCAAAATCGTTGGACGGAAAGCCCACGATAACCAGCTTGTCTTTGTGTTCCTTATAGAGCTTTTCCAGTCCTTCGTACTGACCCGTAAATCCGCATTTGGAAGCGGTATTGACTATCAGGATTTTCTTTCCCCGGAAATCGGCAAAATTGATGACACCGCCTTCCAGGCCTTCTACTTTGTAATCATAAATGGTTTTGGGCAGATCGGGCGGCGCGGGCGGGGTGCGGGCGCAGCTGAGCAGGGCAAAGGCGGAGAAAAAGAGGTTGGCGAGTTTCATAAGGAGGGCGTTTTGGAGGGATTAAAATTACGCAAAAGTCCCGGTACGTATCTTTTCCGAAAGCTACTTATTTCCGAAAACTCCGGTAACGACAGCCTCCGCAAATTTCCTCCCCCGCTCGCCGTCTTATCTTGCAGCCCCAAATGCCGGCCCGTTTTCTTCCTTTCTTTATCCTGCTGTGCTGCCTTGCCGGCGGAATGCTCGGCGGCTGCGCCAATATCCTGCCGCCGTCCGGTGGCCCGAAAGACACCACCGCACCACGGCTGCTTGCCATAAAGCCCGCCGATTCGGGCCTGAATGTTTCCCCCAAAAAAATAACGCTGCGCTTCGACGAATATGTGGTGGTGGCCGATGCCGCCACGCAGATTCAGATCTCGCCGCTGCTGGCCCAAAATATCCGCGCCGAAGCCGACCTGCGCACCGTTACCCTCACGCTGCCCGACACGCTGCTGCGCCCCAACACCACATACCGCATCCGGCTGGGTACGGCCATCCGCGACCTCCACGAGGATAACCCTTTCCGGAATTATACTTACACTTTTTCTACCGGCAGCTATTTCGACAGCCTCACGCTTGCCGGGCGTGTCTGGAAGGCCGAAGCCGGCGAGCCGGATACGGCGATAAGAATCCTGCTCTACGAAGCCACGGCCAGCGATTCGGCGATATTGCACCAGAAACCGCAGTATATAACCGGCGTGGATGTTTCCGGAAATTTCCGGTTTTCCGGCCTGCCCAACCGGCCTTTTCGGGTGTATGCCCTGGGAGACAAGAACGACAATCTGCTGTTCGATAAATCCGATGAGCGCATCGCATTTCTGGATTCCGTGGCCTATCCTGCCATTGCCGACAGCGGACATCTCGTCCTGCGTTCTTTTGTAGAAAAAGACACCACCGACACGACAACAAAGGCAGCGCCGGTAGTTGCGCCCAACGCCGAGCGCCGCACACCCACAAACAAAACCAGCGAAGCCGCCTACTCCGTGGGCGTGGACACGGCCAACATCAAACGGCGCACGGCCTCCCTGCTCCAGCCCGTTGAGGTCTCTTTTTCCGGAATGCCTGTTCAAAAAATAGAGCCGGGACGCATCTTCCTGACCCGCGACAGCAATGGCGTAGCGGTAGAAACGCCGCTGACCGTCGCCCGCAAGCCCACCGATAGCAGTGTGCTGCAAATGGCTCCTTTCGCCTGGCAGCCCAATGCGGTTTATACCTTGCGCCTGCTCAAGGGTTTTGCAACATCCGGCGACCACGAGGCACTGCCCGGCAAATGGATATTCCGGACGAAATCGGACGAGGATTATGCCCGCCTGACCGTGAATTTTCCGGAAAAATACCGGAATACACCGCATATATTGCAGGTCTTTTTGAACGACAAAGACACTGTCTGGCAAAAGCCGGTAGAAACAGCGTCGCTGCTATTGCCCCGCCTGGAGCCGGGCGTTTATACGCTGCGGCTCATAGAAGACAGGAACCGCAACGGCCACTGGGATCCCGGAAATTTGTTGCAGAAAATTCATCCGGAACGCGTTTTTCCCCTCGACCGGAAGGTAACGCTCAAGGCCGGCTGGGATAATGTGGTGGATTGGAAAAGCGAGGAATAAATGTCCAATGGCTCAATTTGGAAATAGCTCCATGGCTTGCGTCTTTTCCCTCCGGGTGATACTTCCACCGTTGCTATGGTTGCCACAGATGCAAATACGTAATTATAAGCTGCTCCATAATCTCCACAACACAGAATCATGGAGATTGGACACGTACTACACAGCAACGAAAATGCTGCATGAAACGACTTTCGCAAGAAGCCTATCGCCCCCCTTTGGGGGTTCCAGGAAACCGAAATTTATGGCCTCTCCGGCAAAATCTCGCAGAGACGCAGAGGCGCAGAGAAAAAGCCGCTGCTATATCAGCCCGATAAACGGCTGATGCTCCGTCTGTGCAATTGGTCACACACCCCTTTCGTCTTGATACTTGATACTTTTGCCTTAATACTCCCGTCTTTCTACTTTCGCCTCCATGCGTAAAACGCTTTTCCTCACCGCACTCTTCGCCGCTTCCCTTTTGGCACGTCCTAAAACCGCGCACGCACAGCCTGCATCCGACCGCATGAACCCGGAAATCCTCTGGAGCCTGGGCCGCGTTTCGGGAGAAGGAATGTCGCCCGACGGAAAATCGGTACTCTATGGCGTAAAACACATAGACACCAAAACCGGAAAAAGCAAAACCAAAAAGTATTGGATAGACCTGCAAACCGGGCAGCAAACCGAAGCCAAAGGCGATAAAGAAGTGATAAGCCGCGAGGCGCAGGGCTGGTTTGCAGTGGACAAAGATGCCCTGATACACTCTACCGACGAAGGCAAAACCTGGAATCCATACGCCACCGGCCTCGCCGATGCCGAAAACATTAAAGTGTCGCCCGATGGCCGCTATATTGCCTTCACCCGCGAAGTGCTGGTGAAAAAAGTGCTGGGAACCGACATCTGGCCCGACCTGACCAAGACCACAGCACAGGTGTATGACGACCTCAACTACCGCCACTGGGATACCTGGGAAGACGGCAAATACAGCCACCTCTTCCTGATTGACCGGCAGAAGGGCGGCAAAGCCATAGACCTGATGGCCGGAATGCCCTACGATGTACCCACCAAGCCCCACGGCGACGAAGGCGATATCGTCTGGCATCCGCAAAGCAAAGGCATCTTGTTTGTTACCAAGATGAAAGCCGGAAAAGAATACGCCCTGAGCACCAATACCGACCTGTATTTCTATCGCCTGTCTTCCGGAAAAATCGAAAACTGGACGAGCGCCAACAAGGGCTACGACCAGTCGCCCCTGTTTAGCAAAGACGGCACCAAACTGGCCTGGCTGAGCATGATGCGCGACGGCTTTGAGGCCGATAAAAACCGCCTGATGTTGCTGGGGTTGGATGCCGAGGCAAAGCCCTACCCGAAGCCGGTGGAGCTTTCCCGCAATTTCGACGAGAGCACCGCTTCATTTATGTGGGGACAGGACAACAACACGGTGTTTTTCGTGGCACCCTATCGCGGCACACAACGCCTTTTTGAGGTAAAAGCCACCGACGAAGGCAGCAAAGCGCCCTGGCAGACTACCGCCGGAAACTTTGATGTGGCCGGCCTCGTAGGACAATCCGGCGACCGGCTGGTGGTAAGCCGCACCGATTTCAACCATGCCGCAGAACTCTTTACCGTGAGCCTGCAAACCGGCGACATGGAGCCTTTAACGCATGAAAATGACCGCATATACGCCGGCCTGAAACCCAGCCGCACGGAGCTGCGCATGGTGAAGACAACCGATAAAAAAGACATGGGCGTGTGGGTCGTGTATCCCCCCGATTTCGACCCGGCCCGGAAATATCCTACCCTGCTCTATTGTCAGGGCGGGCCGCAAAGCGCACTGACGCAGTTTTATTCCTACCGCTGGAACCTGCAGATGATGGCCGCACAGGGCTACATCGTGGTTGCGCCCAACCGGCGCGGAATGCCGGGCTGGGGAACCGCCTGGAATGAGGCCATCTCCGGCGACTGGGGCGGGCAGCCGATGCGCGATTATCTCTCGGCTATTGACGCAGTGAGCAAAGAACCGTATGTGGACAAAGACCGGCGCGGCTGCGTGGGTGCGAGCTATGGCGGCTACAGCGTGTATATGCTGGCGGGGATGCACGAGGGGCGCTTCAAATCTTTTATTGCCCACGATGGCCTGTTTGATCTGCGGAGCTGGTATGGCACAACGGAGGAAATGTGGTTTGCCAACTGGGACCTCGGCGGGCCGTATTGGGATAAGAAAAATACCAAAACCTATAACCAGTTTTCGCCGAGCGATTATGTGGGCAAATGGAACACGCCGATTTTGATTATCCAGGGCGGGGTGGATTTCCGGGTGCCGATTGAACAGGGTCTGCAAGCGTTTCAGGCGGCGCAACTGCGCGGCATTAAATCGCGGCTGCTGTATTTCCCCGATGAAAATCACTGGGTGCTGAAACCGCAAAACTCGCTGGCCTGGCAACGGACGTTTTTCGACTGGCTGAAAGAAACGTTGCGCTAAATGGTATTAGGCCACGGATGACGCGGATATTCAGGATTTAAAGAGATAAAAAGCCGGGAAGGGCCTAACCCTTCTTTTTTATAACGTGGATATCACCTGAGTTTTTGGGGTGTTCGAGAGGCAGACCGTCATCGGCGGCGGGCAAAGACGAAGAAGCTATTTTTTTCATACACCCTTCTTTTTCCTATCAGCCGCCTGTTTCATAATTTACCCAATTGCCCGCCGGATGCTGCGCCAAACCTGCCCCACCACAACGATCACCACCAGAAGCCACGCCCCCCAAACCATTGCGGAAGGCCACAGCGGCCAGTAAACGCCCATACGGGCCAGGTATTTTCCGGAAATAACATTGGCTGCGGCGCTTGCTAATAATGCGACCAGCAATGCGCCCACCGCCTGCGGCACAAACCGGTGCGCCACAAAACGCCCCAACGCCGCCGGGCTATACCCGATTTCGCGCAACAAACGCAGACGGTCCCGCGCTTCCGAAAGCAGCAGCCGGATGAGGAGGATGAAAAGCGAAAGACCCGACGCGAGCAGCACCAGCGCCAGAAAGCCCAGCCCCGCAGCAACGCCATCTACCACGCGCCGCAAAGTAGCCTGCCGGGCCATTTCGCCGCCGACTTCGTAGCTCCGGCCTTTGAGCCAATCCACCAGTTGCGGGTCGGCGGGGTCTTTGGCACGCACCAGCAGCCGCGCAGGTGGCGGCGGCGGAATATGGAATTGCCGGTGCATCTCCGCCAGAAAAGCCTGCGGAACAAGCACCGACGTTACCCGATCGGAGAAGCCCACAATCTGCCCGCGAAAAAGTTTTGTCTCCGGGCTGTTGCCCAGCAGCAGGTTAAAACCAATGGCTTTGACAGCATTTTCAGAAAGCTGCGGCAGGCCCTGCGTGGGCGCAAAAACATAGTTGTAGGTGCGCAGAAACTCTTTTGCCAGTATAATCGGCACGTCGTTGCGACCGGGTGTCCAGCGCCAGTCGGGCGGTAGGGTATCGAGCATATTATCCGGCACGGCTTCGAGGAAAAGAAGCGTCGAAAAGCCCAGGTTGCCGCCCATCGAGGCGCTCACCGGAAAGGCCGCCTGCGTGAGCTTTCCTACCTCTTCCACGCCCGGTGCCTGTTGCAACGCCGCAATATCGGTGTCTGTGAAACGCACTTTTCCGGGAATGCCCATATCGGCATCGGTGATGATGCGCGAAACGGTGAAGTAGCCGCTGCCCAGCGCGTCCTTGCCAGAACTTCCTCGCAGCGCCTGCCGGAAATTCCACCACATCGAAACAGCCAGCAAAAGGAAAAAACTGCCCAGAAAGAGCGCCAGCCAGGCCCAGATGCGACGGCTTTTCCCGCCGCCGCGCAGCAACATTTTTTTCAGCAGAGGCCGTGCTTCGGGGGTCATAAAAACAGTTTTTGAGTGGCTTTAAAACAGGGATTATCGTCGAGTTCGGCATACAGGATGCCCGCGCCGCGCCGGTCGGCGATCTCTTCTGTCAGAGCCAGCGCCTTTGCGGCATTTTCGGCATCGAGGTGAGAAAAAGGCTCGTCGAGCAGCAGCCATTGAAAACCGGGAATCAGGCCGCGCAGGATGGCCGTTCGCTGTTGCTCGCCGTAGGAAAGCTGCCGCGCAGGACGGTCGCGGCGATGGCGCAGCCCCAGTTTCTCTACCCAGCAATCGATTTCTGTTTCGGTTTCCGGACTGCCGAGGGCTTTTTTAGCCAAAAGATTTTCCCAGAGCGTCAGTTCCGGAAAAAGACGCAAATCCTGAAAAACGACCGACAGTTTTTGCGCACGCAGGGCGGCAAGTGCTTCGGCGTCTGCTTTCAGAACATTGGTTTTATCCCAGAAAACGGCTCCGAAAGCATCGTTTCGCAGGCCATAGAGCAGGTGTATCAGGCTGGTTTTGCCCGTTCCGGAGGGCGCACGCACAAACACCCGCTCGCCCTGCGCAAAAGCCACATCGCGTCCCCAGATTCCGGAAATTCCGGCCCCGGTGGATAGATAATCGGGGCAAAGGTTTTGAATGGAGAGCGTCATGGGCGGCGTTGCAATATTGGTGTAAAGAAAATGCAAATCCGGTTATCGCTTTCTGTGTCTGTGTCTTGTATGGAATGCGAATGACACGGAGCAGGCGGATTTACACGGATGAAAAAATCCGGAAAAATCCGCATCATCCGCGTTCCAACGTCAACGCATGAAAAACAGCAAAAAAGCTACCGGCAAGGTTTTGATTGGAGCGCAATGGACTAATTTCGGCCCCGCATCATGATTCAGCGAATTTTCGACATCGTAGCAGATAAAGCACACCGCGAACCCGACGCGGTATTGCTGGCTTCCAAAGAAAACGGGCAGTGGCGCGAGTGGACCGCCGGCGAATGCTGGACGAAAGCCCGCCAACTGGCCGCCGGCTTGTTGGAGCTGGGCATCAGCGGCGACCTCAAAGATCCGGAAAAGCAGGAGAAAATCGTGCTGATTTCCGGAAATCGCCCCGAATGGATTATCACCGATATCGGTGTGCAGATGGCCGGCGCGGCGCTCACCCCGCTTTACCCCACTATTTCCACCACCGACCTGAAATTTATCCTCCGCGAAGCCGGTGTGCGGTATGTTATCCTTTCCGGTCCGGATACCTATCGCCGTTTTGGCCCCACACTGGCAGAAACCGAAGGCATCGAAGACGTTTTTTCGTATAACCCCACGCCGGGATTGCGCCACTGGGAAGAACTCCTTCAGGAAGGCCGCGAGGCAAGCGAGGCCGACCTTGCGCGTATTACCCCGGAGACGCTGGCAACGATTATTTATACGAGCGGCACCACCGGCGAGCCCAAAGGCGTGATGCTCTCTCACCGCAATATCTGCGCCAATATTGAACAGGCCTACCCTGCCTTCACCTTTGCAGAGGAAGGCAAGCGGGCGCTGAGCTTCCTGCCGCTCAACCATGTCTTTGAACGCACAATTACTTATCTTTATATACATGGCGGGTTGAGTGTGTGGTATGCCGAAGGGCTGGAGAAAATCGGCGACAACCTCAAGGAAGTGAAGCCCATTGTGTTTTCGACCGTGCCGCGCCTGCTGGAAAAAGTGTATGAAAAACTGGTAGCCGTTGGGCTGGATTTGAAAGGCGGCAAGAAAAAACTGTATTTCCGGGCACTTGACCTGGCCCGCAAATATGACAACGCCCAATCGCGGGGACTGGTTTACCGCCTGCAAATGGCCGTGCTCGACCGGCTTATCTTCTCGAAATGGCGGGCAGCAATGGGCGGTAATATCCGCGCTATTGTGTGTGGCTCGGCGGCCTTGCAGGAAAAACTCAACCGCACGTTTTCGGCCACCGGCATGACGGTGATGGAAGGCTATGGACTGACGGAGGCTTCGCCGTTTATCTCCTGCAACCGCTTTGAGTCGGAAGGCCGCCGCATCTGCACCGTAGGGCCGCCGATTGACAATGTGGAAGTGAAGCTGGACAGCGACGGCGAAATTCTGGTGCGCGGCGAAAACGTGATGAAAGGCTATTACAAACGCCCGGAACAGACGGCAGAAGTGCTTCAGGATGGCTGGCTGCGTACCGGCGACATCGGGACATGGGTAGAAGACCGTTTTCTGAAAATCACCGACCGGAAAAAGGAGATTTTCAAGAATTCGGGCGGCAAATACATCGCGCCGCAGCCGATTGAAAATAAGATTCGCGAAAGTCCTTTTATCGAGCAGATGATGGTGGTGGGTGCGGGGCAGAAGTTTGTGGGTGCGCTGATTGTGCCGGCCTTTGAGCGGCTGCGCAAATGGCTCATTGACAATGACATTCCGGAGCCGGAGACGCGCGAAGAGATTGCCCGCCTTCCGCAGGTGCGCCAACTCATCAAAAAACAACTGGACAAATACAATGTCGGTTTTTCGGATATAGAGCGGGTCAGGAAGTTTATACTGTTGCCACAGGAATGGACGCTGGAAAAGGGCGAAATGACTCCTTCGCTGAAACTGCGTCGCCGCGTGATTGAGCAGCGGTATGCAGCGGACATTTCCGGAATGTATGCGGGATAGAAAGGCGCTCAACAGGCGCTCGACTACCGTACGTTTGAAGCGTGGCCGCTGCGCGAAACGTATGTTTGTCTGAAAGTCGTTAGAGGCCGGCATTTGGATAGCCAACGCCTCTCTGTGCCCAAAAAACGCACCTAAAATTATCAGGGCATTCCGGAAATTTGCACTCCCCGAAACCGTGTACGCCGATATTCTTCAAACCCCGCTCGAATTCCTCAAAGGCGTGGGCGCGCAACGCGCCCTTGCCCTCAAGTCGGCCCTGAGCCTCGCCACCTTTGGCGACCTGCTGGAGTATTATCCTTATCGCTACTTCGACCGCACCCAAATCCGTCCCATCGAAAGCCTCGATATGGGCGACGATTATGTGCAGACCAGCGGCACCCTCACCGCGCTCTACGAAGAAGGCGAAGGAAAGAAAAAACGCATTCGCGGACTGCTCATCGACGGCGCAGCCCGACTGGAAATCACCTGGTTCGGCAATGTGCGCTACCTGCTCGATAAGCTCACCAAAGGAGAATCTTATATCGCCTTCGGCAAGGTTTCGTTTTTCGGCGGCATCGCGCAGATGGTGAACCCCGAACTGGAATCGCTGGCGGCGGCCAATGCTGTCGTGGGGATGCAACCGCTGTATTCGGTGTCGGAACGGCTGCTGCGTATGGGCATCAACAACCGGTCGTTTGGTAAAATTACCCGTGCACTTTTTGACAAGTTGCCGCCCGAATTGGTACCCGAAACCTTGCCCCACGCCGTGTTGCAGGAATTTCGCCTGATGCCCCGCTACCACGCCCTGCGGGCCATTCACTTTCCGGAAAATGAAGAAGAGAAAAAGGCCGCCGTTCACCGCCTGAAGTTTGAAGAAATCCTGGCTACACAACTCGCCGTGGCGAAGGTGCGACGCAACAACCACGCCCGCGCCGGCTTTGTATTTCCCAAAGTAGGCGACAAGTTCAACGATTTTTATCATAAACATCTTCCCTTTGCCCTCACCGGTGCGCAAAAACGGGTGGTGAAGGACATCCGGCAAGACACCGTGAGCGGCCATCAGATGAACCGGCTCGTGCAGGGCGATGTGGGCAGCGGCA
>DDEO01000060.1 GCA_002336725.1 Bacteroidetes bacterium UBA1952
TGCGCAAGGGGATTCCGACCGGTTTTAGTTTTCAGAGCGATAAATCGTTCAGAAATGCCTGTGCGCCGCCTGTGGTTCCATTTAGACAGCTAATACCATTTTGTTGGCTAAATTTTGCATAGCTATTCCGCTCCAGCCCTTACGCAGCAAGGGTTTTAGGAAGATTATATAGGCAAGATTTAGGTAACTATTGGGTGTCAGAGGCGCTCCCCAAGCGTATAGCGATAGCCAACAGAGTAATTGATAAAGCCGTCGTTTTGAACGGGTGCCGTATTCCAGTTGGAAACACGATCCAGATAATCGGTGAAGAAATAGTGGCGCGAGGCTTCAAAGAAAGCTGCCGACTGCCGATTGATCTGCCAGCGCACACCCAGGATAAGCGGTATTTCTACCGCTCCTTTCAGCGGCGCAGTATTCACAAGGTCGCGATCGTAGTAGTTGCCTTCGCCAATATCGGGCGCATAAGCATAGCGGCGAGGCATGGTCAGGTCGCCCATCTTGGGATTCATAAAAGCATAGCCGAACCCAACGCCCACATAAGGCGTGATGTAAAACCGGGAGTATCCGGTTTCCCAGCGTTTTTGCATAAAGCCCAGAACATCCCAGTAGGCCGAAAGCATAAGCTCGTTGATGTTGCTGGTGAAAGTCAGTTGCCGCCGCTTCCGCCAGGTTTCATCCGGGTCGAGGTTTTGAAAATTATTTGCCTCATTTCCGGAAAGCTGCGTTGCATAATAGCTGAATCGGGCGCGGAAGGAGTTGCTGATTTCATACTCGGCTCCCAGCGTAATGCTCGGCGAAAGGTCGTAGCGGGAACCCCACGCGCCATATTTGCGGGGCAGCATATCGCCCAGATAATTTTGTGCGCCTACGGCAATCACCGCCGAAAAGCGGTCTTTGTTAAGCGGCGGACGATTTTTGAAATCCTGCGCACGGGCAGTGGTGCCAAGCACACACGCGGCGATGGTGAATGCGGAAAGGAAAAATTTCAAGATTTTGAGGGGAGGTTTAAGCAACAAAACTATTCCGGGAATCCGATTTTTCTAATTGTTGGAATTTATATTTTTTCCGGAAATTCCGGAAAAATCTTGTTTTTTTAGCCGATAGCTGCTTCCAAATCCGCTATCAGGTCGTCGGCATCTTCAATGCCCACGCTAAGGCGAATCAGCCCGTCGGCCAAGCCGTTTTTGATGCGCTCTTCGCGCGGGATGGAGCCGTGCGTCATCGTGGCCGGATGGCCAATCAACGACTCCACGCCGCCCAGCGATTCGGCCAGCGAAAACAGTTTGGTACGGGTCAGCACACGGTTGGCGGCCTCGATGCTGTCATCTTTCAAAACAAAGGAAATCATCCCGCCAAAGCCGCGCATTTGCTTTTTTGCCACGTCGTGGTTGGGATGGTCTTCAAAGCCACACCACAATACCTTGCTCACTTTGGGATGGGTACGCAGCCAGCGGGCAATCTTCTCGCCGTTCTCGCAGTGGCGCTGCATCCGCACGTGCAGGGTTTTGATACCGCGCAACACCAGAAAGCAATCCTGCGGACCGGGCACACCGCCGCAGGCGTTCTGGATAAAGGCCAGCTTTTCAGCGGTTTCGGCAGCGTTGGTAATCACGCAGCCGTGCACCACGTCGGAGTGGCCGCCGAGGTATTTGGTGGCCGAGTGCAGCACCATCGTTGCGCCCCAGTCGAGCGGGTTTTGCAGGTAGGGCGAGGCAAAAGTATTATCCACCACCAGCTCCAGTCCGTGCTTTTGGGCAATGGTGGCGCAGGCTTCGATGTCCACGATGCTGAGCAGCGGATTGGTAGGCGTTTCTACCCAGATCATCTTGGTTTTTCCGGAAATTTTCTCCTCAATATTTTTCATCTCCCGCATATCCACAAAGTGGAAAACGATACCATATTTGGCAAAAACCTTCGTAAAAATCCGGTAGGTACCGCCATAGAGGTCGTTGGAGACAATTACTTCATCGCCGGGTTCCAGCAGGCGCATTACGGCATCTGTAGCCGCCATCCCGGAGGCAAAAGACAGGGCATATTTCCCGTTTTCAATCGCCGCCAGTGCGTTTTGCAGCGCCGTTCGGGTGGGGTTCTGCGTGCGGGCATATTCGTAGCCTTTATGGTCGCCGGGGGCCGCCTGCACATAAGTCGAGGTCTGGTAAATCGGTGTCATAATGGCCCCGGTTGTCGGGTCGGGCTCCACGCCGGCATGAATGAGTTTGGTGTTGAGCTTCATAGGAGCGCAAAAGTAAGGATGCTTCGCTGTTGGACAGCTAAAGCCGTTGGACAGCTAAAGCCGTTGGACAGCTAAAGCCGTTGGACAGCTAAAGCCGTTGGACAGCTAAAGCTGTTTTATTTTTAAAACCACGCAAGGTGTAACAGAAATAATAAACACGTCATCCAAGCCGCAGGCTCCAACGCCCCAAGGGGCATCCAACATCATCCAACAGCTTTAGCGTCCAACGCCGGAACAGGCCCCCAACAACACGAAGCGTTCGTTGTTATCTACTTTTACCTTTTCCTGTGCAAAATTCTCCCGTTCGTCCCGCCGAAAATCCCGATCCGCAGCAGCGCGATTTTGAAAATAAAATCCGGCCCCAGTCTATTGCCGAGTTCTCCGGTCAGCCCCATCTGATTGAGAACCTGCGCATTTTTATCAAAGCCGCCAATGCCCGTGGCGAAGCCCTCGACCATGTGCTTTTTCACGGCCCGCCCGGCCTGGGCAAAACCACCCTCTCGCGCATTGTAGCCGCCGAGCTGGGCGTTAATATCAAAGAAACGAGCGGCCCGGTTATCGAAAAACCTGCCGACCTGGCCGGCCTGCTCACCGGCCTGCAACCGCGCGATGTGCTTTTCATCGATGAAATCCACCGCCTCTCCACTGTGGTTGAAGAGTATCTCTACTCGGCGATGGAAGATTTCAAAATCGACATTATGATCGACAGCGGCCCGGCGGCGCGGTCTATTCAGCTCAATGTTTCGCCCTTTACGCTCGTGGGTGCAACGACGCGCTCCGGCCTGCTCACGGCCCCGCTGCTCTCGCGTTTTGGTATCAAAAACCGCCTTGATTATTATCCGGCAGAAGTGTTGCAGGGCATTGTGTCGCGTGCGGCCGGGGTGCTGGGCGTAAAAATCACCTCCGACGCTGCCGGGGAAGTGGCGCGCCGCAGCCGGGGCACGCCGCGTATTGCTAATGGCCTGCTGCGCCGGATGCGCGACTTTGCGCAGGTGCTGGGCAACGGCGTTATCGACATGAACATCTGCGAATATGGCCTCAAAGCGCTCAACGTGGATGCCAACGGCCTCGACGAGATGGACAACCGCATCCTTTCTACGCTGATTGATAAATTCAAGGGCGGCCCGGTGGGTATCGGCAATATCGCCACGGCAGTGGGCGAAGAGCCGGGTACGCTCGAAGAAGTGTATGAGCCGTTCCTGATTCAGGAAGGCTATATCGTGCGCACCCAGCGGGGCCGCGAGGCTACCGAAAAAGCCTATAAGCATCTGGGTAAACTGCCCGCCGGAGCCGCCGCTGGTTTGTGGCGCGGGCAGGATGATGCGCTGCTGAAGTAAGATTTCCGGAAATTTTCCGGCTGGAAATTCCCCCCGTCTGTCTGGTTTTTTTTAGAAGCCCGACAGACGGGGCTTTGTTTTTAAATCATACCTTTAAACTGCCTATTCCCCCAAATCTGTTTCCTTATGAAAAAGAAATTCCTCTTGCCGCTCGCCGCCCTGATCTTTTCCGGAAATTTCCTGCTGGCGCAAGCCCCACAGCAGGCGCAGCCGGCGAAAAAAGACGTTGTGTACGCGATGACGGATGTCATGCCGGAGCCTACCGTGGATGTCAATGCGTTTCTGTCCCGAAATCTTTCCTATCCCAAAGACGCGCAGCAGCGGAAAGTGGAAGGTCGGGTAATCATCAAATTTGTAGTGGCCGAAGACGGCAGCATCACCGATGCAATCGTAGAGCGCGGCGTAGATCCGGTGCTCGATGCGGCGGCTTTGAAGACGATTCTGAAAATGCCAAAGTGGCGGCCCGGTCGAAAAGACGGCAAACCGGTGAAGGTCTATTACCGCATTCCGGTAGCTTTTACACTGGGTTAGGGGAAGGAAGGAGCTTTTTTCCGGAAATCCGGGCATAAAAAAACGGCAAAGACCGAAGCCTTCGCCGCCTTTCCCACACACCTAAGGTATCTGGAAAGATGCCTTAGTTTTCTCAATACCGAAAGTTCTTTGTAAACCCTCCTTCGGATTGATGATGCAAAGATTGCACGGCTACAGTCGCCCGGCAATACGATGAATTGCGTATTTTTTGGGCAGCCTTACCTTGCAGCCGCTGTGCGATTCTCTCTTTTTCTGGCCTTCCGCCTGCTGGCGCGACAAAAAGGCTCTTTTTCGGCTTTCATCATCCGGCTGGCCGCCGGGGCCACTGCTCTGAGTGTGGCCGTCATGCTGCTGGCCGCAGCCGTCGTTACGGGTTTTCAATCGGCTATTCAGGAAAAGATTTATGCCTTCTGGGGGCATATTCTGGTTACGCCTTTTACGGCTAACCCGGCCAATCTGCTCACCGAAGAGCCGCTCGTTTTCGATGCATCCTTGTTGCAGCGCCTCCGGCAGGCCGCGCCAGGTGCGGCTGTGCATCCCTATCTTTTGCGCCCAGCTATTTTGCGGGAAGGAAAAGCCCTCGAAGGCGTGCAGATAAAAGGCATTCCGCCGGATTATACAGTCCCGACGGCCATCGGCGCTACCGGAAAAATAGATTTCTCCGACACGGCTTACGCCAAAGACATTGTGCTTTCCCAGACGCTGGCCAATCGCCTGCAACTGGCCGTGGGAGACCCGGTGATGCTCTATTTTGTGCAGTCGGGGCAGGAAGCGCCGCGCATCCGCCGCGTTACCGTAAAAGGGATTTACCATACCGGCCTCGACGAGGTGGATCGCAACTTCGTTCTCTGCGATATCCGGCTCGTGCAGCGCCTCAGCGGCTGGGAACCGACCGCCATTTCCGGCTATCAGATAGACCTCCAAAAGCCGCAGGATGCACCGCAAATCGCCAACCTCCTCTACAACGATGTTTTAGAAATGCCGCTGCGCGGCTACACATTGCAGGAACGCTATCCCCAAATCTTCGACTGGCTGCGTCTTCAGGAAACCAATGTGCGAGTGTTGCTGGGCATCATGGCCGCTATTGCCATCATCAACCTGGCTACCGCGCTGCTGATTTTAATGGTGGATCGGGTGCGTACGGTTGCCCTCCTGCAGGCGCTGGGCATGAGTCGTCGCCACCTCACCCGCCTGTTTCTGAGCCTGGCGCTCGGCATTGGGCTAACCGGATCGGTGCTGGGAACGGCGCTGGCGCTGGCGCTGGCTTTCATCCAGAAGACCACCGGCTTCCTGAAGCTGCCCGAAGAAACCTACTATATGCGCACCGTTCCGGTACATCTGCAAGGGTCGCAAATCCTGGTCATCAACGGCGCTACGCTGCTGCTGTGCCTGTTGTTTATGCTGCTGCCTACGCTGTATCTGCGGCGCATTTCAACCACAAAAGTGCTGCAATTCCGGTAGGGGAGGGTTGGTTGCTGTTGATGGTTGTTGATGAAGGTTGATTGTTGTTGATTGTTGTTGATTAAGGTTGATTGTTGTTGATTGTTGTTGATTAAGGTTGATTGTTGTGGTTGATTTTTATTGATAGGTTGTCGATTATTGTTGATAGAAATAACAGTTGAAATTGCTTGTGTGGGGAGTGCATTCCCGGTTTCTGGGCTACGGGAAGAAATAATACCATTCAGACAGCTGAATCATGCATCGTTAGCCTCACCCCCGATGTTTTGGATAGGCTCTGAAAATCCTTCGTGTCCATTCGTGGCAATCTTTCCGGAAAATTTCTTCGTGTCCCTTCGTGCATTCGTGGCAATCTTTCCGGAAAATTTCTTCGTGTCCCTTCGTGTATTCGTGGCAATCTTTCCGGAAAATCCATTCGTGGCATCTCCCTTAATTCTGATTACCGCCTGCCCCCAGCTTGTCAAACGGCGTTTCCGGTTTTTTATCCGCCGCCTTAATGCCAAAATTGTAGCGCAGCGTCAATCCAAAACGCCGCGTGTCCTCGGCGCGGTTGCCGGTGGCATAAATGCCGGGCTGGCTCAGCACAAAGGTCTGTCGATTGGTACGGAAGATATCATTCACACTTGCCGCCACACTCCATTTTCCACCCATAAACGTCTTGGTAGCCGAAGCGTTCACCGCGCCAAAATCCTGTAATTCATAAAAACGCTCAAAGCCTTTGAACATCCAGAAGCCATACACACTCAGGTTGAAGGTCTTGTTTACCTTCAACTGATGATAGGTGAAAGCCACCCAGCTGCCGCGCTCAAAATGCAGCGGCGCACCCTGATACAGACCGTCATACATCCGGTAGGTATATTCGGCGCTGACTACAAAAAAATATTTGCCCATCGGCGGAATGCCGGCCACCAGCCGCAGAAAATATTCCTTCTGATTGCCCAGGTTGTCATAGGTGTTATAGGCAATTCCCGTCTTGCCGTCCTGATACGACACGCTCGTAAACAGGTCTTTATTGTTGCGAAGCCCCAGTGCAAAAACCGGAAAATCCATAAAAGAAACGTTCATCTCATACTTATCGGTCAGTTGCGGGCGCAGCGCGGGGTTGCCGGTTTCATACAGAAACGGGTCAATATAGCGCGGTGCCGGGTTGAGCATATCGAAGCCGGGCCGCTCAATGCTGCGACGAAAAGTGAGGTTCGCCACCAGCTCGGTCTTAAACATCTTCCACAAAGGGCGGCGCAGATAGAGGTAAGGAAAAAGATCGGTGCGTGAAATCGTAAAATCGCTCTTCTGCGGATAGGTCTGACGGCCGTCCATGAAGGTATTTTCCAGGCGCAGACCGGGTTTTACGTTGATGCCCCAAAAGGTTTTGGAAAACTGAAGATACCCGGCAGTTACGCGTTGCTGAAAGCCAAAATGCGCACTCTGAAACGTATTGGGCCGGAAGCCGCGCCCGTTGGTGTCGGTTTCGTAATCGGCGCGGGTGTTGCCGAGGTTCAGGTCGAAGCGCACACCGGCCTCTGCCTTCCAGCCTCTGGGCAAAATGCCCGTGTAGTCGCTTTGGAGTGTAATCATGTGGCTGGCATAGCTGCGTTCGCCGTTGCCGAGGGTATAATTTCCGGGAATTTGGGTCAGTTCGTTGCGATAATTCTGCGTGCCGTTATTGGTATAGAGCCGGTATTCGGCTACGTTATCCCAACTGCTGCCGAGTGTGTCGGGCTTCCATTTTCCGGAAAAGACATTGGAGAAATACACCGTGTTGTTGCGGTTGTTGCCCGGCGAAAGGAGGCGGCCCACTTCGTTTCCATTGCTAAGAATCCGGCTGGTATTTTCGGCTTCGTTGCGGTTCTGCGTATAGCTCAGCATCCCGTCGTAGGCCAGGCTCAGGCGGGGCGAAACGCTATAATCCACGCCGCCGCGCAGGTTGTGATTCTGCGAGCCAAAGCGCGTATAGGCCGATTGGTTGATGGCCGTCTGGGCCGATGCCGCGCGTTGGGTGTTGAGTTCCTGAAAACTATTGCGGTTCGAAAACTGATAACCCAGGTAGGAAGTATTTTCGTCCTCGGTCTGATTGACGCTCACGCCGCCGCTGATGGTGTTGTAAACGCCCTGAAAGCTGCTGATATTGGCCGTGCCGCTGCGTCCCGGACGCACGCCTTTGCGCAGCACGATATTGAGAATGCCGCCCGAACTCGAAGCGTCGTATTTGGCCGAAGGCGTGCGCAGAATTTCTACCCGCACAATGGCATTGGCGGGCAGGCTTTTGAGCAACGCTGTCAGGTCTTCGCCGCGCAGTTTAATGTCGCGACCATTAATCTGAATGACTGCCGGCGTACTGCCATTGATATAAACATTGCCATCAATAGCCACCACGCCGGGCGTTTTCTCCAAAACCTCATACGCACTCGAAGAGGCCGCCGCCAGGGCTTCTGCATCCACGATTTCCTTGTCGTCTTCAAGGCGAATCAGCGGCTTGCGAGCTACGATAACGACGCTTTTCAGCTCGTTGCTTGTGGATTGCAACCGGATTTCGACCGTCAGCGGAGTGTTTTTGACTGCAAAATCCGTCTGCGCGGGCTTGAAGGAAAGCGTTGAGGTTGTAAGCGAATAGCGGCTGTCGGGCAGGGCATAGAAGGTATCCCGTCCGTAGATGTTTTCGGCAAAAACCTGTGTGCCCTGCGCGTCTTTGATGGCTACGACGGCATCCACGACATCGGTGGTGTCGGCAGCGTTTGTCAGGCGAATAAGAACAGGGATTTTATCCTGGCAGAAAGCCGATGCCGGCAGCAGCCATAAACAAAAAAACAAAAGGCGTTTCATGCGGCTGCAAAGGTCTTGCAGTGCTGCGGGAAACCGTTTCTTTTTTTTAAGCAGGCAGGCGCTTTATTTCCGGGATTTTTTCGCTTTCTGCTTCACGGCGGTAAACTCCGTAAAAAACTGCTCCATGGCGCTCACCATGCTCGGCGCGTTGGGCGCGGGCGCTTTGATGTCGAGGCGCAAACCGGCTTCTTCCACCGCTTTAGTGGTGGTGGGGCCAAAAGCGCCGAAGAGCACGTTCTCCTGCTGAAATTCCGGGTCGTGTTCGAGCAGCGCCTGAATGCTGAAGGGCGAGAAAAACACAATCATATCGTATTGGTTTTCTCCCAAAACAGGTGCCAGGTCGTTGGAAACGGTGCGGTAGAGCGAGGCTTCGGCAAAGGTGATTTTATATTTGGCCATGAAAGCCGGAATCTCCTTTTTGGTGGTGTCGGCGGTGGGCACCACATACTTCTCGGCCTTGTGTTTGCCTATCACATCAAGCAGGCCCTGCGTAGATCCGTCGGCAGAGAAAAACACCTTGCGCTTGCGATAAAGGATGAATTTTTGCAGATACAGCGCCACGGCTTCTGTGATGCAGAAATACTTCAGGTCTTGATTCACTTTCATCTTCATCTCTTCCATGATGCGGAAGAAATGATCCACCGCGAGGCGGCTCGTGAACACGATAGCCGTGTATTCGCTAAGATCTACCCGTTGCCGCCGAAATTCTTTTCCGCTCAGGCCTTCTACCAGAATGAACGGGTGGAAGTCGAGCGAGAGGTTGTATTTCTTTGCCAGGTCAAAGTAGGGCGATTTTTCGCCTTCCGGGCGCGGCTGCGTAATCAGGATGCGCAGGTGATCCGGCAGCGACGAGAGTTCCGGCGACGGCAGCGGTGCGGGTTTAGCCGGCGTTGGAACTGTTTTGGCAGGCTTCTCTTTTTTGGACGCAGCCGCTTTTTTGGCAGTCGTTTTTTCTTTCGGAGCAGCCTTCTTTACCGCCGCCGCCGGCTTCGGTTTGGTCGCCGGTGCTTTTGGGGATGCCGCACTTTTGGCAACGGCTGTTTTCCTGGCCGGAGCCGCCTTTGGGGCTGCTTCTTTTTTGGCAGCCGCCTTTGGAGCCGCTTCTTTTTTGGCAGCGGTGGCTTTGACAGGTGCGGGCGCAGCGGCTGCTACCTTTTCTTTCCGGGCACTTGTGGGAGAAGACGGACGAACGGCTTTGGCCATATTTTTAAGCTCGGGGAAACAAAAAATAAAGCCGTTGCTTTTGCCGTCTCTAAGGAGATAAGGCGCGGGCAACCAGCTTGGTCAGTACTGCCAATGGCAGGATTTCCGAGGCGCAAAAGTACGTTAAAAAGTGAAAACGGCTGTTTGCAAAAAAAATCCGCAGCGCCAGCCAGCTTCGCGCATAGCGCATAGCCACGAGCGTGCCGACCACCAAAAGTGAGATAACGACCACAATATGCGCCCATTGTGAATCGGCAAAAGCCAATATAAATACAAAGGGCAGCAGCAGAATGGCCAGTATTTTATTGATCAGATAAACATTGAAAAGATACTGGCCGGTGAGCGCAGAAACGCCAAAAGCCCAGCCGCTGAAGCGAATGGCCAGCCATTTAAAACCATAAATAAGACCCACGCCCCCGATGAATACGCCAAGCACCAACACCGATGGATAGTGGCTGAAATGGCTCTGCGGGAGATACAACCGCAGCAGGGTATAGAGGTATGCACCCATGGCCGATGCAAACAAAACATTCATCCCGGCATTGGGCAGCGGGTCGGCATCAAGCTGGTCGCGCAAGACCTGCGAGGTATGCGTCGGGTGATAGAAGGCCCGCCACAGCAAGCCAAAATATCGCGGATTGGTGAAGCGCACAAAGCCGAGCAGCAGGCTTATCAGCAGCAGAAAAAAGAAATCGGCCGTGCGATCTTCGAAGGAATGCCGGGGCTGAATGACCGACACCGCCCGCGCCGGATGCCACTGCGGATGCTGCGCGAGCCATTTCCGGAATGCTTCGCGGCCTTGCTGTGCGCGGATTTCTTTGGCAGGAAGCGCATAGCCATAGAGCGAATCTGCCGGCAACTGCGCAGGTGCAGTATAGCCGGCGGCAACCAGGAAAACACAACACAACAACGAACGCACCCTGGGCCGCAACAACGCGCCCGGCAGCCACGCCGACCGGAAAATGCGCTGGAACGCGCCGGAGAAAATGCGGTTCAAAAAAAAGAAGATTCAGGAGTTGAAACACAAGACGCTGCTACACGCCTGCGCCGGAAGGGGCAAAAATAACAGCCTTTGGCCTGAACTTTGATAGCGTCCTTTCCGGGCGCTCCCGCCCATGCCTCTCCTGCCTGCTTTTTTATGAAAATTACGGAACAGCCCTATTATGCGCGGCTCGCTTTCAGCCTTGTCTGCATCGTTTTCTCCTACCTGATTCTCACGGTAGGCAGCAGCGTGCTGATACCCATTGCCTTTGCTTTTCTGGTTTCATTGGTGCTGCATCCGCTGGTGCAGTTGCTGCGCCGCAGGCTCCACCTGCCCGATACGCTGGCTATTGCCTTCGCCGTGGTTGGTTTTCTGGGGCTGCTGGTAGGTCTCATTTATCTGCTTTCCTTCCAGATAGCCGATTTCACCCAGGATTTTCCCGCCCTGCGCGACAAGGTGATGATTTGGTCCAGACAGGGGCAGGTGTGGGCCGAGCGCAGTTACAATCTTACGGTTCAGGACCAGGAAAGTTATTTTCAGAAAGTTTCCGGCGCTTTGATGTCGGGCGCGGCGGCCACGGTAGGCGCTTTTGTACTGACGCTGGGCCATTTCCTGTTCTGGACGGCCATTGTTTTTATTTATTCCTTTTTTATCCTCCGCTACCGGCGGCTCATCTCCCGATTCCTGACCTCGCTCTTCCCTGCCGAACACCGCCTCTCCGTCAATCATTCTATGCTGGAGACCCGTAAAGTCATCAATGGGTATGTGCAGGGGCTGCTCACCGAAACGGTTATCGTAACCGCTGCGTCCACTGCCGGCCTGATGATTCTGGGCGTTCGCTATGCCTTCCTGCTGGGCTTGCTCGCCGGGGTACTCAATATTATTCCCTATATCGGCTTCATCACCGCGCTGACACTCACCGGCCTGCTCACGCTGGTGCATCACTCGCCGCTGATGGCGCTGGCCGCCTGCTCCATTCTGGTGGGCATTCATCTGCTGGATGCCAATGTGCTGGCGCCGCGCGTCATTGGTGGCCGCGTGCGGATGAATCCGCTGGCTACGCTGATTGGCGTTTTCGTCGGCGGGCTGGTCTGGGGGATTCCGGGGCTTTTCCTGGCCATTCCGCTCACGGCAGTTACTAAGGTCATCTTCTCGCACGTAGAATCGCTGCGTCCCTGGGCCATGGTGATGGGAACCGAAGACGACGCGCCGCCACCAGGCGAACTGGAGAACGAGCCGGAGTCGGCAGAAATGCCCGAACTCCAGACAGAAGACCGGATAGAAAAACCGCTTCCGGAATAAGGTTCCGCCTTATCTTTGGCACACCCAAACGCAACAGGGCACCCGGCGTAGCTATTTTTTCTGTTTTGATAATCAAAACATCCGCTACTCCTATTCAAGAAAATTTTCGGCTGAAATCAACGCTGCCGAAGACTTTTGCCGGGAACAAAAACACCGCCCGCTGTTTTTTTTACACACGATTGTTTTTTATGGAATATAATACAGCGCGCAAGCCGGTAGCCATGCTGGAATATGGACGCGGCATCGCCGAAATGGCCGATTTTCTGCTTACCATCCAAGACCCGCAACAGTGTCGCCGACAGGCCGAGGTGGTGGTGGATGCTATGGCCGCCCTCAACCCTTCCGTAAAATCGCTGGAAGATTACCGACAAAAACTCTGGGATCACCTCCACCTGCTGACCGACCTGAAGCTGGTGTGCGAAAGCCCATATCCCAAGCCGGAAAAAACCGAAAAAAGCACCGCACCGGAACGCCCGCCTTACCCCGGCAACAAAACGCGCCACCGCCAGTTTGGCAAGCATTTTGACGCACTGCTGCAACGCGCATTAGAAGAAAAAAACCCGGAAAAACAACAGGCTTTCACGCAGGCCCTGGGCTACTATATGAAGCTGGCCTACACTGCCTGGCACAAGGAGCAGGTTCACGACGACACCATCCGAACGGAACTGGAGCGCCTCACCGATGGCATCCTCAAATATGAACCCGGCGGCATTCAGGTACCCTTTATGCCCCTCAGCAGCAAAGGGCAGCAAAGTGGAAACCGCCTCGCTACTAAAATGGTGAACGCACCGGGCAATGGGAAAGGCGACGGCCATTTCAAAAGCAGCGCCTCCGGCAATGGCCAGAAAGCCTACGGCAACAGCCGTGGCCGCAAGTTTTTTAAACAACGCAATAAGTAGAAAGTATCAAGACGGAAGTATCAGGTATCAAGACGGAAGTATCAAGTATCAAGTATCAAGTATCAAGACGGAAGTAGCAAGACGGAAGTATCAAGTATCAAGTATCAAGACGAAAGTATCAAGTATCAAGACGGAAGATTTGGCTCGTGGGTAGCGGTCGGGCGAAATTTCCGGAATCCTCCCGACCTGACAGGTCAAGGCCCGCAGGGACAAAGACTCCTGTCAGGTCCGTGTGCCCCGTATGTTCCAAAAGGGTTCTTTCTGGAAATCTCTGTTTCTTAAAATTGCATTGCGGACCTGTCAGGCATCTGCGTCCGCCAAGGGCGGCCTTGACCTGACAGGTCTAGGCCCGCAGGGACGCAGATTCCTGTAAGGTCTGTGTCTTATCCGCTTCTCAAAAGCGCATTGCAGACCCTTCAGGTCTTGGGAAGACCCGCCGTCTTTAGCAGCACCTCCACAAAGGTCTCCCAGCTGTATTTCGCCTTTTCTTCGCGCAGTCCGGCTTGCATTTCCCCGCTGTAATTTCCGGAAAAGAAACGCTCGATGCCCGCCGCAATCGCCGCCGGTTCGGGTGCAACCACAAAGCCCGCTTTGCCATCGGGAACCACTTCCGGCAGCCCGCCCACATTGGTAACCACCATCGGCTTTTCAAAATGATAGGCCACCTGCGTAATGCCGCTGTTGGTCGCCGATTTATAGGGCTGCACCACCAGGTCGGCAGCGGAGAAGTAATCGCGCACGTCTTCGGTCGGGATGAAATCGGTGAAGCGATGCACGCGATTTTCTAACTGATTTCCGGAAATCAACTGCTCGTAGGGGGCCGAATCGCCGTAATATTCGCCGGCAATGATTAAGTGAATATCCGGGTCTTTGACCAGTGGCAACGCCTCCAGCAATAAATCCAGCCCTTTGTAGGCGCGGATAAAACCAAAGAACAGCAGGTATTTTTTAGAAGAATCAAGCCCCAGCTTGCGACACGCTTTTTCGCGCGGAATCGCCTCGCCATAAATATCATATACCGGATGGGGCGTAAAGGCGACGGGCTTTTGCGGCAGTGCGGCCTGCACCTCGCCCAGCACCTGCGGGCTCATGGTTACAAACGCATCTACCGGCCCGGAAAAATAGCGGGTAAAAGCCTTGTCGCCGGGCCGCCCTTCGTGGGGAATAAAATTATCCAGGATAGAAAGGACGCGTGTGTGGCCGTTCTTTTTGGCCAGGCGCAGGAGGGTGCCAAAGGCAGGACCCATAAACGGCACGAAGAATTTTACGACAATCAGGTCGGGGCGCTCTTTCTTCAATACATTTCCCACCCGCAGCCAGCTCATCGGGTTGATGGAATTGATGCGCGAACGAATGGAGAGGTTTTTGGGTGCCGGCTCGTCGGTAAACTGCGATTTTCCGGGAAACAGAAAAGAAGGGTATTGCAGCGAAAAAGACTCGATGCGTACCTCGTGGCCCGCTTCCTGAAGTGCTTCGGCCAGCCGCTGATT
>DDEO01000188.1 GCA_002336725.1 Bacteroidetes bacterium UBA1952
CCCCCGCTCGCCGTAGCGCTCATTTACCGTTCGGCGAAGGCCCCCACCCTTAACCTGTCCCTTAAGACTCAAAATAATAATATGACGTGCTTTTGGGTGCATTTCAGCAAGCAAAGAGGCCCGTTTACGCCTTCATCAAATTCGCAAAATCTGAATTTGTAGGCTAAAACAGGAGCTATTTCCGGAAATTTCTTGCTGTCGGGGGCCTCATATTAAAGTGGAAAAAGTTAAGGGACAGGTTAAGGGCTCCCGCCTTCGTCCTTCGTCGTCCCTATTTCACACCGTTTCAACTAAAGCCGGCTATCGAAATACTGTTCTGAAAGGTCCTTTTTCCGGAAAAAACAAGCACTGCCGCTTCAAAACACTGGCGACGAAGGCGGGAGCTTTCGCCGAACAAAAAGAGGGTGCTATGCCGCTGGTACTGGTACTGCTCCAGCAGGCGGGCCAGAATGTTCCTGTCAGAAAGTTTGCCGCCTGCGCGCTTATCCAAATCCATTAGACCTCTTGCGAAAGCCTATTCGTTCTCTTTCGAATGATATTTTCATCGTTACTACAATTGCCCTCTGCGCAAAATTCTAATTATAAAATGCCCCATCATCTCCACAATATGGATAATTGAGATTGCGGGTCCGGGTTTGTGCTGAACTTGATTCAGTATCCGCCGCAATGACGTAGGATAACAGTTTCAAGTGCTAAGATGAGCCGTGCTTAATCCATAAGTACCATTCCCAAGCAACAGGGAACCCCGCAATGGCGGCCTTGAGCCGCCATCTCCATTAGTTGGATATCACCGCCGTTCGTTTGAACACACGCCAATCTTTATATCGTCCGTTTCGTTTGAAACAAGATGCCTCGCTATTCGCATAGGAGCCTTTCTGCCTTCTGAAACAAAATCCCGCAACGTTTTAATTTCTCAATTCTTCACCGGTTTTCCGGGCGCGTTTCACCTCAGCCAGTCCCTCCTGAATGCCTTGGAAAACAGATAACTTCTCCTGCAACTTTCGGTAGTTATCGTTCAGTTCGTTCCACATTTTCAAGGGCACCACAAACCGAAGTTCGCTGCCCATTCTCATCTACCAGATATTTAACGGCTGCCGGCATCCTGAAGCTTTCTACTAAGGAAAATACCACCACGGCCTTTCCCCAAAAACAAAAAAGGACAGGTCTTTCAACCCGTCCTTTTTTCCGGAAATCCGGCCTGCTTTTAATGCTGTTCCGGCACCCAAAATTTTACATCGCTATGCTGTCACCCCTCTCCTTCGGAGAGGGGCCGGGGGTGAGGCCAACAGCCGGGGCAGGGGCCTTTACGCCCCGTGGCAATTCTTATACTTTTTACCCGAACCACACGGACAAGGATCATTGCGGCCAATCTTCGGCTCCACCGTTACCGGCTCGCGCTTGGTTTCCGGAACCTGCGACGGGTTGTAGTAGTCCTGCTCGTTGGCCGCGTAGTCTTGTCCGGCAGCGTCTATCTCGGCCTCGTTGGTGTAATAATCCCCATAAGATTCCTGTGCGCCTATCATCTCGCCGGGCATCATTTCCTGCGGTGCTTCCTGCATCGGAATGCCGGCGCGCAGCAGGAACGATACGATCGTGCGGTCGGTGTCGAGCAACATTTGCTGGTAGAGTTTGAAGGCCTCAAACTTGTAAATCAACAGCGGGTCTTTCTGCTCGTAGCTGGCCGTCTGCACCGAGTGGCGCAGGTCGTCCATGGCGCGCAGGTGGTCTTTCCAGCCTTCGTCGATGAGCGCCAGCGTAATGCCTTTTTCCAGTGCGGTTACCACCGGTCGGGCTTCCTGCTCCACGGCTTCGACCAGTTCTGCGCCTACCTGCATTCCGCGTACGCCATCCGTAAACGGAATGGCGATGGAGCCTACCTGCGGGCCGTTGTCTGCCAGAATCTGTTGCAGCGTCGGCAGGATGCCTTCGCGCAGATGCTGAAACTTGCGGTCATACACATCGCGGGCATCCTGATAGAGCGAATCGGCGATGTCGGCAGCCTTGGCTTTGGCAAAAGCTGCTTCTTCTATCTGCGGCTCAATGGCCAGCATCTGGGCCGCCTGGAGCTTAAAGCCTTCGTAGTCGCGGCTGGCTTCGGCCTGCGCGGCGAGGTCTTCGCACACATGGAACAGCGCCTGGTCAATATCAAGCGCAAGGCGCTCGCCATACAGCGCGTGGTTGCGGCGCTCGTAGATGCCCTTGCGCTGGGCGTTCATCACATCGTCATATTCGAGCAGGCGCTTGCGGATGCCGAAGTTGTTTTCTTCTACCTTCTTCTGTGCGCGCTCAATGCTGCGGGTAATCATGGAGTGTTGCAGCACCTCGCCTTCCTTGTGGCCCATCTTGTCCATCAGCGAAGCAATGCGCTCGGAGCCGAAGAGGCGCATCAGGTCGTCCTCGAGGCTCACAAAAAACTGCGAAGAGCCTGGATCGCCCTGACGACCAGCCCGACCGCGCAACTGGCGGTCCACACGGCGGCTGTCGTGGCGCTCGGTGCCGATGATGGCCAGTCCGCCGGCTTCCTTCACGCCCGGGCCGAGCTTGATGTCGGTACCGCGACCCGCCATATTGGTAGCAATCGTTACCGCACCCGGCAGGCCCGCTTCGGCCACAATCTGCGCTTCCTTGGCGTGTTGCTTGGCGTTGAGTACGTTGTGGGGGATTTTCTGCTGCTGAAGCATCCGCGCCAAAAGTTCGGAAACTTCTACCGAGGTCGTACCCACAAGCACCGGGCGACCGGCTTCTTTCATCGCCAGAATTTCATCAATAACGGCGCGGTATTTTTCGCGTTTGGTTTTGTAAACGAGGTCTTGGCGGTCGTTGCGGGCAATAGGCCGGTTGGTGGGGATAGACACCACGTCGAGCTTATAAATCTGCCAGAATTCGCCCGCTTCTGTCTCCGCCGTACCGGTCATACCGCACAGTTTGTGGTACATCCGGAAGAAGTTTTGCAGCGTAATGGTGGCAAACGTCTGCGTAGCGGCTTCTACCTGCACATTTTCTTTGGCTTCGATAGCCTGGTGCAGTCCGTCGGAGTAGCGGCGGCCATCCATAATCCGGCCCGTCTGCTCGTCCACAATCAGCACCTTGCCATCCATCACCACATACTCGTCGTCTTTTTCAAACAGCGTGTAGGCTTTCAGCAGTTGCTGCACCGAGTGAATGCGGTCGGTTTTGATGGCATAATCCTGAAGCAAAGCGTCTTTTTGCTGCGCCTTGTCTTCCGGAGAAAGTGCCGCATTGGTGTCAATGGCGTGCAGGCCGGTAGAGATGTCGGGCAGGATGAAGAAATTAGGGTCTTCGCCATTTCCGGTAATCAGCTCGATGCCTTTGGCCGTGAGATCTACACTGTTGTTCTTCTCGTCAATAGAAAAATAGAGTTCGGCATCTACTTTGGGCATATTGCGCTGCTGCTCGCCGAGGTAATAGTTCTCGGTTTTCTGCATAATCTGCCGCACACCTTCTTCGCTCAGCAGTTTGATGAGCGCCGACGATTTGGGCAACCCGCGCTGCGCCCGATAAAGCGCGAGTCCGCCGGTTTCTTTGTCGGTTTTGCCTTCGCCGAGGAGCTTTTTGGCTTCGGCAATGCTTTGGTTCACTACGCGGCGCTGCACTTCTATAAGTGCTTCAATGCGGGGCTTCAGGGCATGGAACTGTTGCTCTTCGCCACGGGCCACAGGTCCGGAAATAATGAGCGGCGTACGGGCATCGTCCACCAATACAGAGTCCACCTCATCGACCATCGCAAAGTGGTGAGCGCGTTGCACTTTCTCCGACGGGTGATGCACCATGTTATCGCGCAGATAATCGAAGCCAAATTCGTTGTTGGTGCCGTAAGTGATATCGGCCATGTAGGCGTTGCGGCGCTGCGGCGAGTTGGGCTGGTGCTTGTCGATGCAATCGGTGGTGAGGCCGAGAAATTCAAACAGCGGGCCGTTCCACTCCTGGTCGCGGCGGGCGAGGTAATCGTTGACCGTTACCACATGCACGCCTTCGCCGGCGAGTGCGTTGAGGTAGGCGGGCAGCGTCGAAACGAGCGTTTTACCTTCCCCGGTGGCCATTTCGGCAATTTTGCCTTCGTGGAGCACAATGCCGCCGATGAGCTGCACGTCATAGTGCACCATATTCCAGGTAACAGTATTTCCGGCGGCCTGCCAGGTATTGGCATAAAAAGCGCGGTCGCCTTCGATGCGGATATTGCCACGGTGAGCGGCCATCATGCGATCCAGCTCGTTGGCAGTTACCTCCAGTTCGGCGTTTTCGGCGAAGCGGCGGGCCGTTTCTTTTACAACTGCAAAGGCTTCGGGGAGAATTTCTTTCAGGATTTCCTCGATGCGGGTATTGCGCTCCTTACGCAGCTTGTCGATGGCGGCATATTGCGTTTGCGCATGGGCGCTGCCGTGTCCGTCGGCTTCGGCGGCGGTTTGCGCGGCGGCGATGGCGTTGTCGGTATCGGCGAGATAATCAGCGATGCGCTGCCGGAATTCTGCCGTTTTGCCGCGCAGCTGGTCGTGCGAAAGCGACGCGTATTGCTGGTAATACTGGTTAATCTGCTCGACGAGCGGACGGATGGGCTTCATGTCTTTTTCAGACTTGGAGCCACCGAAAATTTTGGAAAGGAACCCAATCATTTTAATAAAAGGAAAATTACGCCTGCCTCCAAAAGCGGCCTTCGGGGAAATGGTTTCCGAGGCCTGTTTTTGGATATTAGCGGGGGCCGAAGGTACGTTAAACCCGTTTTCCAAGCGTTAGGGAATAGCGATATAAAAGGCGCGTTTCAAAAAATTTTAACCCAGCTCTTGCAAAGCCCAGAATTTTTGCAGTATTTTGGCGCTGTAATTGCCATCATTCCTAAGAATCATCCCCCAATGAAAAAAACCTTCGTTCTTGCGGCTGCCCTTGTTGCTTCCGTAGGCAGCACTGCCCTGGCGCAGGATAACTCCGAACTGGTAACCGTAAATCGGTGGTTCAACAAGACTGATAATAACTATGTTACCGTAGCGGACAATGAGTTTCAGGAAGGCCAGCTGCTCTACTGGGGCTGGAAGGATAAAACGCCGCTTTTCAGCGCCTACAAAACGCCCGGCGAAGGCCGCGTAGCCGTATATTCCTGGTTTAACCCCGTCAATAAGGATCAGGTTTCCATCGCCGAAGATGAATACACCGACGATCAGATGATGAAGATGGGCTACACCAATAAGAAGCTTCAGTTCTACGCCCTCACCCGTCGCGCCCCCAACACCGTTGCCGTTTATCGCTGGAAGAAAGGCAGCGACTGGACGAGCATTCCGGAAGAAGGCGACACGGATGCCTATCTGAAAAAGAACTACCGCCAAAAGACTTTCCAGTTTTTTGGAATCACCCGCGCCGTAGATGCGGGCGTGTATAACCAGCTCTAAGAAGATTGTTGATGAGAACTCTGAAAGGCGNNCGCCTTTCAGAGTTCTCATCAACAAAGACAGCGCACGCCTACACCGGATTTCCGGAAAAATATCTCCCTGACTGCGTCCGCAGCAGGCGGGCTTTTATTTTCCCCAAAAACCGATGCCTGCGCCGGCGTACTGTGCTTCATTCCGGAAAATCCCCCGGCACTCATCTCCCCCTTGCGAAATACAAAAAAGCCCCGATGTTTCCACCGGGGCTTTTTTGCTTTTCTACAATTCATTCAAATAAATCCGCTTGACACGCTGCGAAATACCAGTGAGGATTTCATAGGGAATCGTATCGGCCCATTGCGCCAGCAATACCGGCGAAAGCTCCGACCCGAAGACCAGCACTTCGTCGCCTTCCTTCACGCCCGCAATGTGGGTAACATCCAGCATACACATATCCATACACACCGTCCCCACGGTGTAAGCTTTCTTTCCCCGCACCAGCATATAAGCCTTGCCATGGCCCAGCGCACGCGGGTAGCCATCGGCGTAGCCCAGGCAAACGGTGGCAATCCGGCGGGTTTCTTCCGATGCGCCTTGGTTTCCGTAAGAAACGCCTTCGCCCGCCGCCACCGTCCGGATTTGGGCAATCGTGGTGTGCAGGCTCGAGACCGGGCGCAGGGAGAGATTTTGCGCCGTAGGGTCGATGCCGTACATACCGAGGCCGAGGCGCACCATATCAAACTGATACTGCGGATGGCGCAAAATGCCGGAACTATTGGCGATGTGCAGCAGCGGCGTGTCGTTGAGCGCGGTGGAAAGCGCCGCCGCATTGCGCTGAAAAACCGCCGCCTGCGTATCGGTAAAGCCATCGAGACAGCCGTCTTCGGAGCCGGCCAGATGCGAGAAAATGCTTTTTACATACAGGGTGTTATTTCCGGAAATCTCGGCAATCAGGCGGGGAATATCCGCCGTGTCGAAGCCCAGCCGGTTCATGCCGGTATTGAGCTTCAGATGCACCGGATAGCCCGTGATGTCGAGCGCGCGGGCGGCACGGGTGAAGGCCGCCAGCGAACGAAAATTAAAAATTTCCGGCTCCAGCTTCCAGGCAATGATGCGCTCAAAAGACCCCACGTCCGGGCTCATCACCATAATGGGCAGCCGGATGCCTTTTTGCCGCAGCGAAACGCCCTCGTCGGTGTAGGCTACGGCCAGATAATCGATGCCCGCATCCTGCAAGGCACCGGCAATCTCCTGACTGCCGCTGCCGTAGGCAAAGGCTTTCACCATGGCCATCAGCCGCACGCCTTTGCGAATTTTTTTCCGGAAAATATCCAGATTTTCGGTCAGGGCGGCCAGGTCAATGGTCAGCACCGTGCGGTGTACTTCCTGCTCCAGCAGGGCCACAATCCGTTCAAAAGCAAAGCTGCGCGCGCCTTTCAGCAGGATGGCTTCGTCGCGGAAATACATCTCCGGCAAAGCCCGGAAAAAAGCACTGGTGTTTTCAAAGAAATGCACCTCGCCCGCCACGCCGTCTTCGAAAAACTGCCGGTGCTGCATCAGCTCCGGGCCAATGCCGATAAACATTTTCAACCCCGCGCCCCGCAGCAGTGCCGCCACGGTTTGGTAGAGACTTTCCGGCGACACGCCCGACTGCAACAGGTCCGACAGGATGACGGTTTTATGCGCGTGCTGCGGCTGGTTTTGCAGCGCCGTCAGGGCGATGCGCAGCGAGGTGAGGTCGGAGTTGTAGGCGTCGTTGATGAGCGTGCAGTCATTCGTTCCTTTCCGGAATTCCAGCCGCATGGCCACCGGGTGCAGCCGCATCATCCGCTCTGAAAGCACGGCTGCCGAAACGCCCAGATGACGGGCAACGAGCCAGCAACAAACGGCGTTTTCCAGCGAAGCATCGTCGCCGAAGGGAATGAAAATCTCGTGGGTCTCCGTCTTGCCATAAAGTGTAAAACGGGTATGAAAATCTTCCCTTTGCACCTGCGAAACCTGCCAGAGAGCGGCTTCATTTCCGGAAATACTCCAGGAAATCAGTGTTTTTTCCGGGTCGTCCAGATAGCCCAACTGCCGGAAGGCTTCGGTGATTTCCGGGTAATCGGCACCGTAGAATATCGTTTTACAATTCCGGAAAATCAGGGCTTTCTCCAGCGCCTTTTGCTGCCGGCTTTCAAAGCCCGCCTGATGCGCCTCGCCAAGGTTGGTAAAGATGCCGATTTCCGGTTTCAGGATGGCCTCCAGCCGCGCCATCTCGCCCCTATTAGAAATACCGGCTTCAAAGATAGCCAGTTCATAAACCGGTTGCAGCAGCCACACCGACAGCGGCACGCCCACCTGCGAGTTGTAGCTCTTGGGGNNTCGTGACCGTGCTCTTGCCGTTGGAGCCGGTGATGGCCAGCACGGGCGCATGAAACTGCTCCCGCCGGTGGCGCGCCAAATCCTGCAAAGCCCAGCGCGTATCGGGAACGATTATCACCGAAGCATCTTCGGGCAGCAGCTCGCGCGGCGGTGCCGAAAGCAGGAAAGCCCGGATGCCTTTGGCATAGGCCTGCGGCAGAAAATCGCTGCCGCTGCGCTGATTTCCGGAAAGGGCAACAAAAAGCGTTTGGGCCGGCTCCGGCAGGCTGCTGCGGGTGTCGGTAGCGATTTCCAGGATGCGTTTTTCCGGAACCGGCGAAGTGGCCCACGCGCCGCCGCACACCCGTCGGATGTCTTCCAGCATCATGGCCGGCCAGTATCCCCGTGGTGCCAGCGCCATTTATTTCTTTGCTGAATCAGCCTGCGCCCGTGGGAAAAAGATGCTGCGGGGTTGCAGGATTTTCTTAAACATCAACTCCTGAACCAGCAAGGTGTCTTTATTGTCCAGTATTGCATACTGCCGCTCCGAGTCATACATCTCGCCGTTGATGACAAAACTTTCCGGAAAGCTCGTGCGCTGCGTCGCTGCCATAAAAAACAACTCTGCCGTATGCGTTCCCGCGTCGGTGGTGATGCGAATGGTGGCATAGCGGGGAGCCGTCCGCACCAGCGAATCTATGTTATCGGTGCCGTTTACATAACCCTCGGCATTGATGCTGCGGAAAAAGCCCAGATAATCGCGCAGCCGGGCGGTATCTACCGGAATGCCGGGCATCAGAGGAGACACCTGTGGCGTGTTGCCATTGGCCGTCAGGGTGAAAGAATTTTCCGGCGCGTTGGGATAAATCAGTTCAACCTTGCGAATCTTCTCCGGCGCAATGTCAAAAACCGTGCGGTCGCGCCAGTCATACAGCGCCGGGCTGTAGCGCGGTGTCAGGAAGCCCTCAAAGCCGCGCAAGCCCACGATGTAGGGCCGTTTGGCGCCTTCCATCAGCATATAAGTATTGTTGAAATCGTGTGCCTCGTTGCCCACAAAAAAGGTGCGGATTTTCTGGCCGTTTTTGCCATAAATCTCCACCTTGGTGCTGCTCGCCGACAAGGCGCGCACCACGTTGTTGTGCGCCGCCTGCGGCACCGGGCCAATCGGATATTGCCCATACAGTGCTTCAAAGAGCGTGTTGTAGGAGGCCGGCAGCACGGGGAATTTATCGTTTACAACCCAGCCGCTGTCCGTGCGGGTGAGCGTGAGCCGGTCCTTGCGGTTGCTGAGGAATATTTTGGAGATAGCGGCGGTGTCTTTGATAGAGAAGCCTGCTTCATCGCTGCTGAAAACACTATCATTTTCCCGAATCAGAAAGTACCAGGCCAGTGTCGCCAACAATCCAAACGACAGGATATACAGAAGAGTTTTACGCATTTCTTTTTTAGCAAAGGAGGGATATAAGGCACCAAACAAAGTCTGGCGTTATTGGTTGGTGCGCTGCTCATAGCGCCGTTTCCGGAAAAACAGATAGGCAGCGGCGAACACCACGAGCAGGATCAGCGGCAGGCCAATGTTGAGGGCCTGCCATTGGACGCGTTCGTTTTTGAGCCGCGCCCCGTCGAGCAGGCGCAGGCGGGCTTCTTTGCTACGCGCCTCCAGCGGCGATCCCGGCTCGGTGAGGTATTCCATGCAGTTGAGCAGGAAGGATTTATTGGCAAAACGGGCATCGTCTATCGGCCAGTAGCCCAGTTCCTGCGGCCCGCGTTTCTCCGATACCTGATTCAGGAAAATATCGGCATCGCCCACCAGAATCACCGCGCCTGCCGTGTCGGCCACCGGCTTGAAGGGCCGCTTAATGCTGTCGCGAAGCACCTGTAGGAAAGACTTCGGCAGGCGGCCTTCAAAGTTGGAGCGGAACTTCCCTTCGAGCAAAACAGCCGTTGCGCCATAGGGCTTGTTATAGAGTTCGGGGCGCAGCTTGTAGCGCAGGCTAGAGAGCGAGATGCGCGCCGGGATGGCGGTGGTGCGGCTGCGGGGCGACGATTCGAGCAGGATGGTTTTTTCGATGCCGGGCGCGCCCACCGTGTCGATGGTGCTGCAAAACAGGCTCAGGATGCCGTCCATATTATTCACAATCGGGTGGCGGCTCGTGGGCACAAATACCGGAAAATAGGGCCAGGGGCGGCGTTCGATTTGTGGCTGTCCGTTCAGCTCGCCCACCGTTACCGGAATGCGCACACAGCGAACGTCTTCTACCAGATTGGCATTCAGCCGCGCACCCCACCGGAAGAGCTGATCGTCGAGATTGAGGTTGCGATCTACGGCCATAATGGCTTCGTTCACCGCCAGGCTGTCGAGCGAAGCCGTGTTTTGGTCTATAAACATCAGCACCTTTCCGCCGCCCATCACATACTGATCAAGTTTGTATTTATCCTTGTCTTCAAAAGTTTGGGTGGGTTGAACGATGACGACCGCCTTGTAGGCCGCCGGGATATAGAGGTTCTTCGTCAGGTCGAAGGTGTCGATTTTATAAAACTGCGGCAGCGTGTTGAGCGCATCAAAAGTGCGGAAGTCGAGCGCCTCGCCGTTGCCCACCAGATAGGCCACTTCCGGCTGCTCGGTGCGCTGGAGCAGATAGATGGCGCGGGCCAGTTTGTATTCCAGCTGCGACTCCGAATAGTTAAGAACCTCGGCACGGTCCATGCCCTGATGGTTATCGAGCAGCGAGATGGTGATTTCCTTTCCGCCATAGGCCAGATGGGCATAAGGAAACAGGATATTCTCGGTGTAGCTATCGCCGTTTTCGCCCTCCCCAAACGGGATGCCGATGATGCCTTTCTGCGCCAGTTGCTGCGCCGTCTTCATCTTGTCGTCGTTGGAAGAAAGGCCGGCAAACGGGTTCTCGAAGCGGTAGAGGATTTTACCACCCGTCGCGCTTCGGAACGACTCCAGCCGGTCGCGGGTAGCATCGGCGAGGCGCTGAAAATCGGCACCCATGCGGTCGTTTTTGAGGTAGATGGTAAAGACCGCTGCATCGTCCACGGTGCGCAGCATTTTTTTGGTCGCCGAGGAGAGCGTAAAACGTTTTTCTGCCGTCAGGTCGAAGCCATAGTGGAAGCGAACGGCCAGCGCGTTGATGGCAATCAGGATGCCCACCAGCAGCAGGATGCGCAGCAGTGCGCCCCGGTTGCGGGCAGCAGTTTTGTTGGATGAAGGAACAGCAGACACGGAAAGCGAAATCGTTTTCTGTTTTTGGGAGGGAAGGAAAATTTCCGGAAATTCTAATCAAAAAAAGCCCGGCACGAAAGGGCAGTCGTCGTTTTGCCTACCGGATGTCCCAGGTGCGACGCGCCAGCACCACCCGTGTCAGGGCCAGAAACAGGAGGATGACCGAGAGGAAATAAATGACATCGCGGGTGTCCACCACGCCGCGCGAGATATTATCGTAGTGATAGGAAAGGCCCAGCAAACCAAGATAATAATCAGCACCGCCCGCAAAAGCCGGCACGCGGCTTAGTGCGCCAAAACCGGCATAGAGCAGATAGCACAGGAAGAGCGCCACCAGGAAGCCCACAATCTGATTGGCCGTGAGCGAAGAGGCAAATACGCCGATGGCCGTAAAAGTAGCCGCCAGAAACACCAGCCCGATATAAGACCCGGCGATAGCGCCCCAGTCGGGCACGGTGCGCGCCTGCGCCAGCGCGTTGATGGAGACGGCGTAAATGAGCGTGGGCAGCAGCGCAAACAGCACCAGCACGAGGCAGGCAAAATACTTTCCAAGCACAATATCCACATCGCGCAGCGGCTTGGTGAAAAGCCACTCGATGGTGCCGGAGCGAAATTCGTCGGCAAACGAACGCATCGTTACCGCCGGAATGAGCAGGAGCAAAAACCAGGGTGCCAGTTCAAAAAAACGGTCGAGGCCGGCATAGCCATAGTCGAGGATGGAGGTGTCGGGGATGACCCACAGAAACAATCCGCAGGCAATCAGGAAAACGCCAATCGCGACATATCCGGCCACCGAAGAAAGGAAGGCCGCAATTTCTTTACGGAAAACAGCACGCATAACAGGAGCGCAAAAGTACGCGTTAGGAGTTAGGGGTGGGCGGGCGAAAGAAGCAGCCTTTGCGTAGCGGGCGAATAAGGATTGAATTTTAACCCTTACAAAGTTTACTTTGTGCTTGAATGAAGTGGATTACACGTTTCTTGCATACGCCCCGGCAGCGACAAAATGTGCTGGTATTTTCGCTCAGCCTGCTTGTAATCGGGACGCTGGCGACGGATTTATTTCTGCGCGACATCGACCGGGGCATTTCAGATGATAAAGACTATATCGGCGTTGCGCAGTTTGATTTTCATCAAAGCCCTATCCGGCGATACCGGATTCTGGTGCCTTTTGCCGCTGCCGCGGTCAATTTTTTGGTTCGGCTGGTACTGGGGCCGCTGGGCGTAACCTCCTATTTCACCCTTCACTTTGCCTTTTACTTCGTCAATACCCTCATTGCCTCCACCACCTGCCTGCTGCTTTTTCACTACATCCGGCTTCATCGCATTGCGGCTCTGCCGGCGCTTTTAGGTGTAGCCGCCATATGGACGAACTGGTATGTGAGCCATTACAGTGCGCACTGTCTGGTAGATTCGCTCTTCTGGCTCATAATGATGCTCTTGCTGGTGGGGCTGCAATCCCAAAACAAACGGATGGTTCTATGGGCGTTGCTGCTGGGGCCGCTCGTAAAGGAGCAGTTTGTTTTTCTGCTGCCGCTGCTCCTTCTGCCCACTCCGCTGGGCTATCTGCGCACTGCTATGGCCTTTGTGGCTGGTGGCCTGCTGGCGTTCGGGGTCAAATACCTCATCGATCTACATCTGGGCGTTTCCGTTTTTGAGAGCATCCGGGCCGATGTAGGCCATGTAGATTTTATTCGGGAAAGCCTGAAGCAGTTGTTTTCCGGCGACTTTATAATCCGGCAGGTAATGCAGTGGGGGCTGTGGTTGTCGCTGCCGGTCGTGGCGCTGTTTTTTCCACAAAAAGAAGCCCCCTTCGCACTGCAGCGTATGGAGAAACTGCGGTTTGCCGCATTCTTTATTTCGATAGCACCCATGCTCCTGAGCGGCGATCCGGTGCGCTTCAGTTTTTTGTTTTTTCCGCTCCTCTGCCTTTGCATAGCCGTTGCATCAGCGCGTATTCTGAACACATTAAAACCCCATAAAGACAACAGGATTTGGCAGGATATAAATGAGGATGACACCGGCAGCCGGTTTAAAACCAGCCCCATTTCAAAGGGTATTGTGCCAAATGGACAGCTAAAAAGAACACCGCAGGTCGGGGACGACGGGCCATAGCCGTCAATCTTTTCCGTATTCCTCCGTAGAGACAAGGCATGCCTTGT